>JAQVWF010000029.1 GCA_028698615.1 Syntrophorhabdaceae bacterium | reverse complement strand
CCGACGCCCGGTGCCTCGTCCGCCGGGATCCATCCCGCGATCACCGAGGTGGCCTCGGTGCGGCTTAAGGCCTGCTGGGCCCTAAGCAGGCCGAGTTCCATCCCGATCATGGTTTCCATCCCATTCAGGTATGGCCCGAATTCATCGGAAAGCGACCGAATGCGCGCATCGAGCCTATCCAGCGCAGATTCAAGGCGTTGATGCTCTTTCTCTTTTTCCGCGCACAGTGTATCGACCGTTGCGCCTTCGGCCTCCGGCAGGGCCTCGCGCTGAAAGCCCGCTTTTTGCAGGGCTTCATCGAGGAAACCGGAACCCTGACGCGTCGTCATCGCGATCACCGGCTGCCGGCCTTTGGGCCCTTCCAGCGTCACCAGGGCCACATTGTCGCCCAGTTCCGCCCGGAGACTTTCGAGGTTTTCCGTCGGCAGACTGCCTGTTACGAAATGAAGGAAGGAGAAACGATCGGGACTGTCGAGGGGCACGTCGAGACCGCGATAACCCGATACCTGGTCGCACAGTGCCGCCATTTCCCTCTGCCGCTGCCTGTAGGCCCTGCGAAGGTCGGACACCTCGCCGATGTGCTCCTCGATGGAACGCAGTCTCTCATCGACTTCGGAAAGAACCAGTCCGGCAGGGGGTTCTCCGGCAGTCGGCACGGGGACCTCAAGGAGACGCCGACTTTCTTCGATCCGCATCCAAAAATGTTCATAGCGCGCTATTTCGGCGCCCCCGTCGCGAACGCGCAGGGCCGTCGTTTCCACTCCCGGCGGAAGGCGCGTCAATTGCACCACTCCCATACCGCCGAGGGTTTCGAGCACTTTCCGCTCATCCTTTTCAAGGATCACGGCACTGAGCCGCATCATCGGGGCCGCACTAAACACGAGACACCTCCATGTCCAGACGAGGGATCATCCGAGCTCGTATGACATCCTCGGCAATACCCTTGCGAATACCCTCGGAGATCGTTATGAGGTTCGCCACCTCCAGACGGCGAAGGGCCACATACCCGACGACCACGCCGAAACCCATGTGACTGCGCCTGAAGGCGGTATTTCCGAGCCGGTAATAGCGCCGCCATGCCAGATTCTCCAGAAGGGGTATCTGAATGGCTGAAGATGACTCGCCGGGTCCACCCTCCAGGGGCAAGGGGTCGATCGCGCGCATCAGCGTGCGGCCAACCGCGACCCATGGGTCGTGGTCATTGAGCATGGCGGCCAGGGTTGCACGGGGTATCCTGGTCCCCGGGATATGAAAGGGCAGCAACTGGTCCGCTGTCAGACCGTAGTTAAACTTTCCGCGCAGGACGAGCATAAGATGAAAGATGTCCGCCTCCTGGCACATCACCGCTTCCGTCTGCTGTCGATCCCCGCCGGAAAGGAGCTTGAATCGCGTGACAAGCTCTTGCAGATAGCTGCTGTCCAGGGCGGCCTCCAGGAAGAAAGGCCGCGCTTCTTCTCCATAGTCTCTGATCGCCCTCTCGAGGCCTTTGCGCAGCGGCCCGATGGGAAGCAGCGTCGCGAAATCACTGAGCGATGCCGCCTTCACGAGGGATTCAATTACAGGCACGGTCTGCCCCGGCAGGGAAGCGAGATGGCTCGTCACCTCTTCCACGGGAGTCTTTGTGATGGATGCCCTGAGGAGCACTTTTATATTTTCGGCCTCAAGGCGGGCGGGCATCCAGTCGATCAAATACCTCTGGGCCCTGTCCAGATGGCCGGGAAATGCCGAGAATTCGCCGGCAAGCTCCTCAATCAGTTGACGTTGAAAATCTATGGTCTCCCGAAAATCCCGCTCGGGAAAGATGGCGCGCATAAATTCCTGAAGGTTCCGGATGCGGGAAAGGGCGTCGAGTCTGCCCCCTTCAGCCATTGAACTGCGCCTGCCATGAAGGCGGGCGGCAAAATAATCGAGGTTGCCTGTCATCGGCCTCCTTAAGGCGCTGTCACGGCCTGCATATGCAGCGGACGATCGCTTCTACGACACGTTTCCTGGCGGCCTCATCGATCTTCACCTGGTTTTCTATCCTTGCGGCAACCTGGGCCAACCTCTTGTCTTTTTCCTTCTGCGCTGCCTCGACAGCGGCCGCAACGATGCTGTCGGCTTCGGCACCCGCCTCCTGCCGTGCCCGCGCGGCGATATCCTGCGCCTTTTTTCGGGCCTCCGCCAGGATCCGGTCCGCCTTGGCTTTGGCCTCTTCGACGGCTGCCTTGCCCTGTGCCTCCGTTGCCACGATCTTCTGGATCATGTCGCGCACGAGTACCCCCTTTTCTAAAAAGCTTGTCCCAGCCCTGAAAGGGCTCGAACGGCCGGAACATCACATACATCCGGCAGGAGTCTGTTGACTCTTCTGAAGTCGATCAGCGCCGGAGCGATCCGGAGGTAAGAATGGTCTTTATGAGTGATACGATGAAGGAACCGCGGGCCGACGGCGACTGAATGCCTTGCCCGTCGAACCACGATACGGGTCCCTTCCCCTGGGGGGAGGAACTCCACAACTGAGAAACATCTTTCACGACAACCTGTACGCCTCCACATTTCTCATCACCCTTTGACTGACAACACAGAACCGGATGCAGGAGTGATAAGAGCGCCCCACTTTTTAGTCAGGCCGATGGTCCATTATATATCAAGTATAGCGTCAACTTTCATAAACACAAGTGGGCAAATAAAAATGGCGGAATCACAACAATGTTTTCAATGGGTATGAAGACGCCGTATCTGGTTGATCACGCGGTACGGTCGTCTGATACCTTTGCAGTATTCTCGTTCTGTCCACCCCGTATAATCATCCATTATGATAAAGGCTCTTGCCAGTAAACGGTCGGAGTATCCAGGATCAGCCCAATTGCGTATGCTGAAGTTTCTCGAGGCATACCCCCTGAACCACCTTGTTTCATCATGCCGGCCATTGTTCAAAGGCTCCCATGTCCTGGCTTGCCTCCGGGCCCATCATGGCGGGTCCTGACCCCTTTTTCGCCGGCACAAAAAAGGCGGGGCTGACTGCCCCGCCTTTTCATTTCCGTCGGTGATCCCTATTTCTTTGTCTGAAGGTACTCGTCTATTGCCTTCGCGGCCTTGCGTCCTGCGCCCATGGCGAGGATGACCGTGGCGGCGCCGGTTACGATGTCGCCGCCGGCGAAAACGCCCTTGCGGCTTGTCTGTCCCGTTTCCTCATCCGCCACGATGTTCCCCGATTTCCTGAGCTCCAGGTCGGGGGTGGTGGAGGTGAGGATGGGGTTCGGGCCCTGGCCGATGGCAACGATGACAACATCGACATCGAGCACAAAATTGGAACCCTTGATCTCTACCGGTCTTCTCCTGCCTGATGCATCGGGCTCGCCGAGTTCCATCTGAACACATTCAAGCCCCTTGACCCAGCCGGCTTCGTCTCCGACGACCCCGATGGGGTTCGTCAAAAGCCTGAAATCAATGCCCTCTTCCTCGGCGTGGTGTGCTTCTTCCGCACGGGCGGGCATCTCATCGCGGCTGCGGCGGTAGACGAGATACACGTCCGCGCCAAGGCGCTTTGAGACCCTTGCCGAGTCCATGGCGACGTTGCCGCCGCCGATAACGGCCACTTTGGCCCCGACCCTTATGGGTGTATCGTATTCGGGGAAGAGGTATGCCTTCATGAGGTTTGCCCTCGTCAGGAACTCATTGGCCGAGTAGACACCGTTCAGGTTCTCGCCGGGGATGTTGAGGAAGTAGGGAAGACCCGCACCGGTGCCAATAAATGCGGCATCATAACCCTGACCGAAAAGCTCGTCGAGGGTCACCGTCTGGCCGACGATGGAGTCGACCTTTACCTTGGCTCCCAGTTTTTCCAGGTAGTCGACTTCGCGCTGCACGATGGCTTTCGGAAGACGGAATTCGGGGATGCCGTAAACAAGCACGCCGCCTGCCTTATGAAGTGCCTCGTAAATGTGGCATTCGTGGCCTTTCTTTGTCAGCTCGCCTGCGACTGTGAGACTGGCGGGGCCGGCGCCGATGATGGCGACCTTTTTGCCCGTCTTCTTCGGCATTGCGGGGACCCTGACATCGCCGAGACCAAGCTCATAGTCCGCCGCAAAGCGCTCGAGACGACCAATGGCAACGGGCTCCGATTTCTTGCCGAGGATACATTTTGATTCACACTGCGATTCCTGAGGACAGACCCTTCCGCAGACGGCGGGAAGGCTGTTCGTTTCTTTAATGGTGTGGATGGCGCCCATGAAATCGCCTTCCTTGATCTTCGCTATGAACTGGGGGATCTGGACGTTGACGGGGCAGCCTTCAACGCAGGGCGGCTTCTTGCAGCCGAGGCAGCGCTGAGCTTCCATCAGTGCGTTCTCTTTCGTATATCCAAGGGCCACTTCTCCGAAGTTCTGGATCCTCTGTTTCGGAGCCTGTTCGGGCATTTTCACGCGCTTGCGGGCCTTCTTGACGGCCTTTTCCTGGGCATCGATCTTGCATTTGTGGTCCCAGAGGGCGCGCCTTTCCTCCCTGTTGTACATTCTCTGGCGAAGGACCAGTTCGGGGAAGTTCACGGCGTGGCCGTCAAATTCAGGGCCGTCGACGCAGACAAACTTCGTCTCGCCGCCGATGGTGGCGCGGCAGCAGCCGCACATACCGGTACCGTCGACCATGATCGTATTGAGGCTGACGACGGTCTTGATCGCCGTCGGGCGGGTCACGTCACAGACGGCCTTCATCATGATGACGGGGCCGATGCCCACGACGAGGGCGATCTTGTCGGCGCCGCGCTCTTCGATTATCTTCTTGAGGACGTCGGTAACAAAACCGTGATGTCCGTAGGTGCCGTCATCGGTCGTTACATGCACGGTAGTGCTAGCCTTCTTCATCTCATCTTCGAGAATGAGCATGTTCTGGCTGCGGGCTCCGATTATTGAGATAACCTCGTTGCCTGCCTCTTTGAGCGCCTTGGCAATGGGCAGAACCGGTGCCACGCCGACGCCGCCGCCTACACAGACAACGGTTCCGAACTTTTCAATGTGGCTGGGCTTTCCGAGAGGACCGACGACGTCGAGAAGTGCCGTGCCCTGCTCAAACTTCGCGAGCTTCTGGGTCGATGTACCGACCTCCTGGAAGATGATGGTGATGGTTCCTTTTTTGCGGTCATAATCCGCAACGGTCAACGGGATGCGCTCTCCCATATCGTCGCCGCGGACAACAACAAACTGGCCGGCTTTCACCTTTTTGGCAATATCCGGAACATTAAGCTTGTACATGGTGATCGAAGGAGCGAGGACATTCTTCTCCACGATCTGGTTGTTTTTTGCAGCTTTCTTAGTGGCCATAACGTCTCCTTTTCAAAAGTTGAATTCTATCAAAACAGTTACTTTTCGTTCACCTGCTTCAAAGGTAACTTAACGGTAAAGGTCGTCCCTTTGTCTACTTTGCTCTCGACCTCTATGCGCCCGAAATGGGATTCGACGATCCTTTTTACAATTGACAGCCCCAATCCCGTGCCTGTTGTATAGCGCGTATTGGGCCCCTGCACCCGATAGAACTCATCAAAGATGCTGGGGAGGGACTGCTCGTCGATGCCGATACCCGTATCACTCACGCTTATACTGAGGTAGGGGATTTCCGGCACTGCCCTTACGGTGACTTTCCCGTTCTTGACATTGTATTTCATGGCATTGGACACGAGGTTCGTCAGCAACTGCTCCATCTCGGCTTTATCGGCCTCGACGCTGGGCAGTTTTTCGGGTATATCGATGACAAAGGAAACATCCTTTGTCGAACCCTGGACCCTGAAGAGCTCAACGGTGCTTTCGATTATCTCCGTCATATCGAGGAACTCTTTCTTCCTTACCAATTTTTTCGATTCCAGCTTCGCAAAGAGCAGGAGGTCGTTGACGAGGTCCATGAGCGACCTTGCCCTCAATTTTGCCCGCTCCAGCATCTGCCTGTTAAACTGCGGGTCTGTGCCCGCTACGCCCGTGAGATAGGCATTGAGATAACCCTCAATGGCCCCGAGCGGCGCCCTGATCTCGTGCGCCACCATCCTCACGAACTGTGATTTCACTTCTTCGACCTCCTTGAGGCGGGAGATGTCGCGGATGGTACAGACGACGCCGAGATTCTCGCCTTTTTCGTCGCGCACTCCTGCAACAATGACCATTAAGGTCTTTGCCACTTCCCCGGGAAGGACCACCTCTTCAGAGATGATCGTATACTGCGAACAATCGGGGGAAAACGCCTTGTTGATAACTTCGAGGAGGTCTTCCTGCCGTATAGCCTTCTGATAATCCATCCCCACCCCGGAGTCGTCGACCCTGTAGGTTACGTTGAGCATCTTGACTACGGCCGGGTTCCACAGGACAAGCTGGCGTTCGCGGTTTATGACGAGAATCCCGTCAGCCATAGAATTCACTATGGTATGCAGCTTCGATTTTTCGCTTGCCACCTCAAGAAGCCGCTGGTCCCTTTCCTCGCGCAGCTTTTCCGTTTCTATCGTGAGCCGCCTCTTATCGAGGCCCCTGTTCAGGACCGCCAGAAGCTGGTCCGGGTTGAACGGCTTGGGTATGTAATCGTAGGCGCCGTGTTTCATGGCGTCAACGGCCGTCTCCACCGTGGCAAAACCCGTGATAACCACCAGGATGATGCCCGGATCGATCTGCCTCACCTGTTCCATCAGCTCAAGTCCGCCCATGACGGGCATCATGAGGTCGACAAGAAGGAGGTCGTAGGGTTTCCCCTTGACCATGTCCAGCGCGATCTTGCCGTTTTCCGCGATATCGACGCTGTACCCTTCCGATGAAAGAATCCTCCGGCATCCTTCGCGGATACCTTTTTCATCGTCGACAACCAGGATGTTGACAGATTCAGCCATTGGCATTCCTGAAAATTAACCTACTTCGCCCTTTCGATGAGAGCATTTATCCTTCTTACCAGTTCTTCCGGTTCCACCGGTTTTGCCACGAAATCATCGGTCTTCATCCAGTAGCCGTCCTGGTCCTGCGAGAAATCATATCCCGTCTCGCCGGCAACAGCGGAGATCATCAGGATGGGGATCTGTTTGTAGCGGGGATCCGCCTTGATCGCTTTGGCAAAACTGAAACCTGTGTCGTGTTTCTCCAGCATGAGGTCGAGCAGGATGAGGTCGGGCGCTTCGAACTGCACCTTGTCCATACCCTCCCGGGCGGAGAATGCCGTTTCGACGACGAAGCCGTTGTTTTCGAGAACAGCCTTGTTGAGATCAACGAAGTCGACGTCGTCATCAATGATGAGAATTCTTTTTTGTGCCATAGTTCCTTCTCCCTGTATTTATATTTTGATTTGCCGCTAATCCTTTGGCCTTAGACAGTATCCCCGCGCTGTCAGCGTCAACGGGCAGGGTGATGATGAATGTGCTTCCCTTTCCCAATTCGGTATCAACGTCGATCTGTCCGGAATGCCGCTCGACGATGCCGTACGAAATGGCGAGCCCAAGCCCGGTCCCCTTTTCCTTCGTGGTGAAAAAAGGATTGAAGAGCTTCCCCACGTTCTCCGGCGGAATGCCCGGTCCCGTGTCCTTAATTTTTACGGTGATCATGCCGGCATCGTGCGCCGTCGTGATCACCAGAGAACCCTTGCCCGCCATTGCCTGGGCTGCATTGAGCATGATATTCAGGAAAACCTGTTTGAGCTGTGTCGCATCGGCAAAGAGCATGGGGATGTCATCCCCGAAGGTCTTTTTTATCTTGATGTTCTGAAAGAGGACCTGATTCACGAGAAGACCGAGAGTTTCCTCGATGAGGTCATTGATGTTGGTCTCGCCGGGCTTGAGCTTCGTCTCCCGGGCAAAGCTCAACAGCCCCTGGACGATCTCTTTTGTCCTGTTCGCCTCGCTGATGATAAGGTCGATGTCTTCCTTTCTGGGATCATCAGCGTCAAGGGACCTGGCCAGGATGTGGGCATAAATGGTGATCGTCCCGAGGGGATTGTTTATCTCGTGGGCCACGCCGGCGGCAAGCTGCCCCAGCGCGGCAAGCTTCTCCGTCCTTATGAGCTGGAACTGCGCCTGCTCAAGCTCCTGATGGGACTGCTGCAGTTCCCTGTGGGACTTTTCAAGCTGCTGGTAGACGCGCTTGGAGTCTTCCAGGAGGTACGGCAGGCAGTATTCCGCTTCCGATATCCCCTGCACGACGGCGACGGCCTTTTCCCGGCACGTGTTGTAGCCGCAGGAACGACAATCGAGGTTGTTGTGCGGGGGAAGCTTGTTTATCTTCTTGAGCACAGCGCGTATCCGTTCTTCGCTGGGATCGGGAAGTTTCTGAACGTTGGGTTCATGGTTGCGTGTGATGTCCACATCGGCGAAGTCCCTGAGGGTCCGCTGCAGCATCGACGCCGTCATGGGGACGATCTGGGACTTGGCGTAGCTCGACACGATCTGCCTGCGTCCCACCACGGAAAGCTCGCGCTCGACAAAGGAACCGTCAACACAGCCGTCGCAAAAGACGAGGTCGAAGAACCTGGCCTGGATGGACCCTCTCGCAAGCTGGTTCAATGCGGCCATGACGCGCCTTCGCCCGTAGGCGACGCTGACCTCGCCGACAAGAACGTCGAAGCTGTGCCCCAGGCTCCGGTTGAGGCCCCCTATGACAGGGACGATCCTTCCCAGCGCCGGCACGGGCCCGTCAAAAGGCGCCTCGTCGACACGTCTTGGATTGATGCCCGCCTCGGCGAACATGAACCTCACATCGCGGAAGGTGATGACGTTATCGACGGCGCCAGAGTTCTCTTTGTAGTCCATTTCTCCCATCCGGGCAAGACACGGGGAGATATAGACAACGCGCCATCCCTCGCCTTTGGCCTTCTTGATTGCCCTTCCCGCCGCTATCATGGGGGAAACTATAGGCGCGAGGTTTCCCACGAGCTGGGGCAGGTACTTTTCGATGTAGGAGACGATGACGGGGCAGAAGGAGGATATGACGGGCTTTTGAAGGTCGCCCGCAAGAAGCTTGCGGTAAGGCGCGCTAATCAGCTCCGCGCCGATGGCCCCTTCCCACACCTCCTTGAACCCAAGGGCTTTAAGGGCGTAGCTGAATCCCCAGGGGGTCACATTGTCGAGGACGGCTGGAAATGCGGGGTCGAGACAGGCCACGACGTTCTCGTTCGCCTCAATGAGGTCCCTGACGGCGCTTGCATCACTTTGATAGGTCATGGCCCGGTGCGGGCACCCGGTGATGCAGTTACCGCAAAGTATGCAGCGCTCAGGGATGATGCGAATCGATTCCTTCTCGAGCTTGATAGCCTTCGCGGGACAGAGCTGCACGCAGTAGAAGCACCTGCGGCACTTACGATTGTTGACCTCTACCCTCGAATTTTCCCGGCCTTGTTCTGACATGAGATCGCGTACGGTATTCATCCAAATACACAGGAAATTTAGTAAATTACCACAAATAGTACAGTAATTGAGAGGCTTTGTCAATGAATGGAAGAACGGCATAAAGAAGGTTTCAAGGTTTCAAGGTTTCAGAAAAAGAACGAGAGCCCTTTAGCCTTGAACATCAGGTCTGGACGTGTCTTCGACCTGGAACATGAAGCGTGAAACCGTCTTTATGTTGGGAAACTCAGGGCCTCTTTCGGGCAACCCTTTACGCAGAGGCCGCATTTGAGGCAATCGCCGCGGAAAGGCATGGTTTTGCCCTCTTTCATCTCCTGGGGGGCAAGTTGCATGGGGCATGTCTTTGCGCAGAGGCCGCACTCGATGCAGGCCTCCCTGTCCATTTTCAGCTGATACCGGTTCCTGCCGACCCAGCTGGAAAGGCTTCCGATGGGGCAGATCGAGCACCAGGCGCGCTGATGAAGGAAAATCGCCAGGAAGACCCCGACGATGCTGGTGACGGTAAGGAGGATGACGAAGAACCTGCCTATGGCATAGGGGTCCGGCCAGAGGCGCACGATCTGGAAGGCAAGCATGGCCATGAGAAATGCAAGAACCCCGGCCCGCACCGGCGTCTGTCTGAGCCAGTCGGGCATTTTCCTCCCCGGGCTTATTGCCTTCATATACGTATCCGCAAAAGAACCCCGAGGGCACATCCAATTGCACCACTTCCTCCCGCGAACGGCCGCCAGGCCGACGCCGGCCACCATGCACAGGGGGATGAAATACCCGATGAGCGAATAGAACCAGCCGGCAACAAGGAGGCCAAGGAAAAGGGTTCCCAGCAGGACCTGTCTGGAACGCCGTGTGCCCTTCGCCCTTTCAAGGGGCTTCTTGACCGTTCCCTTTCCCAACTTCAAATCATTATTTCCTGTTTCACTCATGTTTCCCTCTCTCTATTACCATTATTATATACAGGAGCGGTCACGTCGCCGTTTCATCCTGCACACTTTTCGAAATACATTCCTTGTCAAGACGGGGGCGACGCCCCGCAGGCCCATTTGCGCATAACACAGATGACGAAGTCACCTCGACAGACAGCGCAAGATCTCGCCGACGTACATCCTGTGGTAATCCTTTTCAGGGTAGAAGCCGTCCATCTCGCCGGCGAGGAAATTCCGCGGCTCAATATCCTGATAATAGACCTTTCTGCACTCTATAACAAGGCTCGCTTGCGCGAAGTATATCGTGTCCTCGCCGAAAACAGGGGTCAGACCCGTCTGGGCGACCTTGTTCACGTCCCTGCCTGATTTCGTGCCGCAGTATGTAAGAGCGTCACGGTACTGCTCATCGAAGAAGCTCAGGCTGAACGACCCGGAGCGCTCCATGAATTCGTAGGTGTAGCGGTTCGGGCGCACGACGCACACTGCAACGCGCTTGTTCCACATGATCCCAAGGCCGCCCCAGGCACCGGTCATGGTGTTGAAGGAGTCCTTCGTTCCCGCCGTTATCAGCATCCAATCCCGACCGATCAGTTTGAAGGGATTGTGACCGATATTCTCGGGCTTTATTTCCTGAAATACGCTTTCCATGGTGACCTCCAAAGGAAGTTTTTGTGCTGAGCTCCAGGTGTTACGTTCAATACTATTATCTTGGGGTTTTCATTGCAAGACCGTCGGCATCCTCAGCGTCTTTTGCCGTTCTCCTGGCACCGTGCGGCAATATGACAGCAGCCGGCTTACGATGCCCCGGTTTCTGGTCCCTTGAAACTTGAAACTTGAAACCCAAAACCTGAAACCCCTTCTCTATTTAAGGTTTTCGGACGCCTTCCGATTATAAGTATGCAGGGGCGCAGTTTGCTGTACCTGCTGGGCGGGAGGTAAAGGTTGGCAATGAAGAATGATAATACGCGACGAATCCCACGGAAAGCGCGTGGTGCTCTTTCCTGGAGATCACTATGTGACCGACAAAAGACTGAGGATTTCCACCCTTCTTGGCTCATGCGTTTCCGCATGTCTTTATGACCCCGTGAACCGGGTCGTAGGGATGAACCATTTCCTGCTCAGCAACAAACGGTATACCAACGACGTACCCATCGTGATATCCGAAGCCGGCCGCTATGGCGTGCACGCCATGGAACTGATCATAAACGGCATGTTGAAGCTCGGCGCCCAGCGAAAATATCTAAAGGCTAAAGTCTGCGGGGGCAGTTCCCTTCTCCCGCCAAAGGACGGAAAGGACAGTTTTCATTGCGTCGGCAGGGTTAATTGCAGATTCATTCAGGAATTTCTTCGCAACGACGGGATTACGATAGTCTCGTCGGATCTGGGCGGGAATCTCGGCAGGGTCGTCCACTTCGACACACAGGATTATTCGCTCTATATCAGAAAGATAAGGAAGGTCTCTCTTGCCGGCCTCAGCGTGAGGGATAAGGAATACTGGAAACGGGAACTCAAGCGCCACCGCGAGGAGGGAACACTGCCGGATGTCTGGAAATAATGAAAAACGGCTTCAGGTTTCAGGTGAAAAAGCAAGAACACGATCAATCCCTGAAACCTGAAGCCGTTTTTTGGGTCGAACCGCTTGAGCGTTGACAGCGCGTATTTTTAAAACCCCCCTGGTCCGTCCTCTGAACTGTATCCCCTGCGTCCAGAGGCTCGTCCCCCCCCTCTATGTCGCGGCTGAAGATACGGGACTTAAAACCGAAATGACGGTCTTTGTCCTATAACGTTCAAGCGGTTCTAATCATATAACTCGGCACAAAACCGTTATCTCACTGTTTTCCTGTCGTCAGATACTCGTGGATGGCGCGGGCCGCCTTTCTACCGGCCCCCATGGCAAGGATGACCGTTGCCGCCCCCGTCACTATGTCGCCTCCTGCCCATACCCGGTCGCGGGTTGTTTTCCCTGTCTCGGGGTCTGCAACCAGTGTTCCCCGTTTCGTCGTGTCAAGACCCGGCGTTGTTGCCGGTACCAGGGGATTGGGGCTGTTGCCGATGGCACACACTACCGCATCCGTCTGCATCCGGAAATTGGAACCCTTCTTCTCCACGGGGGTACGCCTTCCCGAAGCATCGGGCTCGCCAAGTTCCATCTTGATGCATTCAATCTCCTTGACCCAACCGTTCTCGTCTCCTATATAGGCGAGCGGCAGGGTGAGCAGATCGAAGATCACTCCTTCTTCCTCGGCGTTTTCAGCCTCCTCGGCACGCGCCGGCAACTCAGCGTGGGAGCGCCGGTAAACGATATGCGATTCCGCGGCGCCCATACGCAGGGCCGTCCGGGCGGAATCCATTGCCACGTTGCCTCCGCCGACAACCGCCACCTTCACATGCTTCTTGACGGGTGTCGAGGATTTCGGATACAGGTAACCCTTCATGAGGTTCATACGCGTCAGGTATTCGTTCGCCGAATAGACACCGTTGAGGTTCTCCCCGGGGATGTTCATGAACCAGGGAAGCCCCGCGCCGGTTCCCACAAACACGGCATCGAACTCCTCAAGGATCTCATCAATGGAACGCGTCTTCCCGACAACGAAATCGGTGAACACCTTCACCCCAAGGGCCTTCAGATAATCCACTTCCCGCTGAACGATGGCCTTGGGAAGACGGAATTCCGGGATGCCGTAGACGAGAACACCCCCGGCCTTGTGAAGCGCCTCGAAGATGGTCACTTCATGACCGAGAAGGATGAGGTCGCCTGCAACGGTAAGCCCCGCTGGGCCGGAACCTACAATGGCAATCTTTTTCCCCGTGGACTTCGCCCTGGCCGGCAGGTCCACTTTTCCCTGGGCCGCCTCCCAGTCTGCGAGAAACCGCTCAAGCCGTCCGATGGCAATTTCGGCTTTTTTGTTGCCCAGTATGCATTTCGACTCGCACTGGGATTCCTGGGGACACACCCTGCCGGATACGGCAGGCAGGCAGTTCTTTTCCTTGAGCTTTTTTATCCCCGCCGCAAAATCACCTTTGTTGATACAGGATATGAAACCGGGGATGTCTATCTCCACCGGGCACCCTGTCTGGCACTTGGGCTTCTTGCACTGGAGACAGCGCGAGGCTTCAGCCAGCGCCATTTCCTGCGTATAACCCAGCGCTACCTCGCTGAAGTTGTTCCGTCTCATCTCGGGTGACTGCCTCGGCATGTCTCTCCGATTGAGATCGATCTTGCTTGTTTTTTCCTGCGTTTTCTCTTCATTCATGCCAGGCACACTTCCCTTCGTTATGCGCAGATGGGGCGTCGCTCCTGCGGAAGAAGAGCGTCTCTTCAGTCGTATACGCCTTTCTGCGCGCGAGAAATTCCTTCCAGTCAATGTCGTGTCCGTTAAACTCGGGACCATCCACGCAGGCAAATTTCATTTGTCCGCCAACGGTAACTCGGCAGACACCGCACATCCCCGTGCCGTCGATCATAATGGGGTTTAAGTTGACCACTATCGGGATCCCCAGGTCTTTTGTGACCTCCGACGTATGCGCCATGAGATAGGTGCACCCGTTGACGATGATCCTGTCGGGCCGGACGGGCATGCCGTGTATTACGTCCGGCAGACGGCTTATGTGGCCTTTCGTTCCCAGGCTCCCGTCACGGGTTATGGTGAATATCTTGTCCGCCAGCGGGACATACTTGTTCAACCAGTAGATCAGGTACGAGCTTCTTGCCTCCAGAACCACAGTGATCTTGTTCCCCTTCGCCTTCAACTCCTTCGCCACGGGGTAAAGGCTTCCTATCCCGTAGCATCCTCCCACCAGCATGACGTTTCCGAATGTCTCTATCGATGTCGCGTTCCCCAGCGGGCCGACACAGGTCGCCACCTCATCGCCTGCCTTGAGCCGGGCGAGCGCCGAGGTCGACGCGCCTACCTCCATGAAAACGATGGATATGCTCCCTTTTTCGACATCATAGTCGGCTATGGAAAGAGGGATGCGCTCCCCTTCGTCATCTCCCCGGACGATCACAAACTGTCCGGGCTTCACCTTGGAGGCGATCTGAGGGGCCTCTATCTCAAGCAAATGCATATTGGGAACGATCATCGACCGCTCTATGACCTTATTCACTTATGCCTCCTTTCTTCTATCGCCTTCATACCGGCCACATGATCGTGAAGGGGCACACCGCGGAACGCCGCCGAAGGGGCTTTGTCACGGCCCGGTCCCAGGGGACTCCTTGCTGCCGCCTTACCTTCCATGACCACCTTTTTTCTCGGGACCCTCTTTTCCTTGCCCGAAAAACCGGGGATCGACTTTCGGATCTCTGATTGGATGGCGGCCAGAGATCCGTATTTCAAAGCTCCCTTTTTCAATCTCGCCGCTATACCCGATATGATCCACCAGTCGGGCTTCGATTCGGCGGAGGGGGCCGACGCCTTGTTGAAAGAGAGGATCCTACCTTCGAAACTGACCGTCGTCCCGGGCGCCTCCGTAAAAAGAGCGGAGGGCAGCATAAGCCCTGGATCCTTCCCGGCAGGTGCGGGGAGAGCATTCTGGTAAATGATGTACTCACATTTCGGCATTCCGGCCGACGGGACCTCACCGATGAAATAGCCGACCTTGCGGGCTTGCTTGAGATCGACAGCACCCGCCGGGTCCTTGATCTTCAGCGGGGCGTCGGGCCTTAGTCCTCCCGGCTTCAGACCGGGGAATGCCCCCATGGCAAGCATGCCCATGAGATTTGTATAAGGATGGCACAGGATCACCTTCCATCCCAGATCGTTCCTCATTGTGAGAACACGTTCGAATATCTCTTTGCGTTTAGCCGAGAATATGGCCTCAGGCCCGAGGATGACGACGTTGCGGCCACCCTTCCTGAAAGGGGATGCCGCGGTTTTTTTTCTCGTTCCATTGCCTGTCATCGACTTCATTATGCCGTCAATGAACTCAGGCCATTTTGCCGCATCTGATCGAAAGGCCTCTTCGGAAAGCATGTCAAGGTTGCACTCGTAACCGCTGACCGTTACCAGAGAGGCTGTGCTCCTGGCCGCTTTCTTCACGGCGATGCCAAGGGGCGTGAAACCGTAGGTAGTATCGAGACCGATGGTCAGGATGCCATCTGCGGAGGCCACCGTATCGATGGGTTCCGACATCATGGCGAGATCGATGAAAGATCTCAGGTCGCTGCCGAGGTCAAATATCACCGGCGAAAGGATCGCCTCCGTCCCGATGACCTCCCTCGCGAATCGCTGCGCTACGTAAAGGTCCTCGTTGGACAGTTGCGGCGACACCATGACGAAGGCGTTCTTTGGCCCCGCCGCCTTGAGCTTCGCGGCGGCCTCGTCAAGCGCCTCTTCCCACGGAAGAAAGTCGTAGCCTTCCGGCTTGAGTATCGTCGGTCTCGCGAGCCTTTCCGGGCTCAGAACGTATTCGGGTATTGCGAACCGGCCCTTCACACAGATAAGGCCATGTTCCGTCGGGGAATCATAGTCGGCGCTGACGTCGACAACCTCTCCCCCTTTCACCTTGAGATCAAGTGTGCATCCAACCGGGCAATAGGGGCATGTGGACTCGACGATCTCGTCGGGCTTGCCCGACCACTTGCTCGCCTTTGCCGACAATGCACCCGTGGGGCACACGGCCACGCAGGCTCCACAAAATTCGCACCCCGCCTCGAGATGAGTGCGCGCAAACGCCGGCCCTATGGTGGTCATATTTCCGCGCTGTTTGAAACTCAAGGTCCCGTTGAGCCGGATATCGTTGCAGACCCTTACGCAGCGGCCGCACAGAAGGCACAGATTGTAGTCCCTGTCATAAAAAGGATCTTCCTTTTCGACGGGAAAATTCCTGTAGTACACCGGGTAGGATGTTTCCGTGAGGCCGACCTTCTTCGTTATATCCTGAAGCTCGCAAAGCTCGTCGTTGGGGCAGTACCGGCAGCCCGTGGTTACACCCACCTTGCGGATCGTTCCCTGGTAATTCTTGCACTCCGTCTGTTCCTCACAGAAAAGGCAGCTCGCCGGATGCTCGCTCAAGAGAAGCTTGAGCACCTCCTGCCGAAGCGTCCTCACCTCGGCGGTGTCGGTGCGGATCACCATGCCGTCGTCCACGGGCGTCGTGCACGATGTCGGGAAACCCCTTATGCCGTCAACCTCCACAACGCACAGGCGGCATGCGCCGTAGGATGGCAGGTGCTCCAGGGCGCACAGCGATGGTATGTCGATGTTATTGTCTCTCGCGGCCTGGAGGATGGTCATATTTGCCTTTGCTTCTACTTTCCTGTTGTCGATTGTGATGGTAACCTTTTTCTCCCTTGTCATGATTTACTCTCCGCTGTCCTGATCACGATGGCGTCGCCCGCGATAGCTTCGTAACGGCAGACCTCATAGCAAGAACGGCACTTTATGCACTTGGACGCGTCGAGGTTGTGTGGCTCCGACCTCGGGCCCGTTATTGCCCCCGTTGGGCAAACCCGGACACAGGATTGACATCCGGTGCATTTTTCCTTGATGACGCGGTATTCGATGAGAGGCTTACATACCGTGGCGCGGCACCTGTGGTCCCTGATGTGCTCCAGGTATTCGTTGCGAAAGTACCGCAGCGTCGTCAGGACAGGGTTCGGCGCCGTCTGGCCGAGACCGCACAGGGCCCCCTTCTTTATGGTGTCGCCGAGGGTCCTCAATGCAAGAAGGTCATCGGGCGTTCCCTCGCCGTTTGTGATCTTCTGAAGAACCTCCAAAATATGTTTCGTACCTACCCTGCAGGGCACGCACTTGCCGCATGATTCCTTCTGGGTGAAATCAAGAAAATACTTCGCCAGATCGACGATGCAGGTGTCCTCGTCCATGACGATAAGCCCGCCGGAACCCATGATGGAACCGGCGCTTGCAAGGGATTCATAGTCGACCGTAAGGTCAAGGAATTCCTCCGACAGGCACCCGCCCGAAGGCCCGCCCGTCTGGATCGCCTTAAAAGGCTTCTGCACTCCACCGCCGATATCGAAGATGATCTCCCTGAGCGTCGTGCCGAGCTGGACCTCGATCAGGCCGGGCCGGCGTATCTTGCCGACGAGCGAGAAGGTCTTCGTCCCCCTGTTGCCCTCCTTGCCGAACCGCGAATACCATTCGGGACCATTTCTGAGGATGTTTGGCAAAGTCCCCAGTGTCTCGACGTTGTTGATAATGGTCGGCGCGCCGAAGAGACCCGCTATTGCAGGGAACGGCGGGCGCGAACGGGGCATGCCCCGTTTTCCCTCTATGGAGCCGATAAGCGCCGTCTCTTCACCGCAGACGAAAGCGCCCGCTCCCTCCTTGATCTTTATCTCAAAACTGAAATCCGAGCCGAGGATGTTCTTGCCGAGAAGCCCGTACTCGCGCATCTGGCCGATGGCCCTCTTGAGCCTCTCTATGGCAAGGGGGTACTCCGCGCGGATATAGACAATGCCCTTGCTCGCGCCGATGGCGTAGCCGGCAATGAGCATTCCCTCCAGCACGGCGTGCGGGTCGGACTCGATAAGAGACCTGTTCATGAAGGCGCCGGGGTCGCCTTCATCGGCGTTGCAGATGAGGTATTTCTGCTCTCCCGCAGACTCCCTGCAGACCGTCCATTTCCTGAAGGTCGGGAAGCCGGCCCCGCCGCGCCCTCTCAAACCCGCCTGCCGGACCGTGGCGATGACGTCCTCCGGAGTGGACTTGAGCGCCTTCATGAACCCCTGATAGCCGTCCACCGCAAGGTACTGGTCGATCTCCTCGGGGTCGATCAGACCGCAGTTGCGAAGGACTATGCGGACCTGGGGCTTCAGCATGGGGAGGTCGTAGAAGCGCGGGATACCGTCGAAATCGTCTGTTCCGAAATGGCCGAGGACAAGTTTCTTGTGGGGTTCTCCGTTCTGAAAATGGGACTTCAGGATCATCTGCAGGGTCTTCGCGTTCACGTTGTTGTAGCTCACGCGAGGCTGACCGGGCATCTTGATATCCACAAGAGGTTCAAGGTAGCACGGCCCGATGCAGCCCACTTCGATGATGCGGGCGGACTGCTTGTTTTCGTCAAGGAATGTCTTTACCGCCTCTTTGAGATCGAGGGCCCCCGCGGCCCTGCCACAGGACGCGGCGCCGATGTAAACGATGGGCTCCCTGTTCTCCCTGAGCTTTTTCCATTTACCTTTTGCCGAATCGATCTTCTTAGTGAGTTTATTCATAATTTTTCAATAACTCCGTCAGTTTGTTGACCGTTATCCTGCTGTAAATATCACGATCGATCTGCACCACAGGCGAAAGCGCGCAACATCCAAGGCAGGCGACGCGATCCACATCGAAACGCTTGTCCTCGGTCGTCTCTCCGCAGTGAATACCCAACCCGTGTTCCAGGCTGTCGAGCAGAGTTCCGCCGCCGCGGACGTGGCAGGCCGTTCCGAGACAGACCTTGATCCCGTGCCGACCCGGCGGGGTGAATCGAAATTGCGCATAGAATGATGAGACACCGTATATCTGATTTTCCGAGATGCGAAGGTATCGGGAAATAGCCTTAACTTCAGGCTCTCCGATGTACCCGAAGACCGCCTGGACATCCTGCAGAATTGGGATCAGTTCATCGGGACTGCGGCCATGCTTCCCGAGGATCCTTCGAATTTGTTCGGGCATGGATCTCTCCTATGCCACACTCGTGTGGCGTTAACTGTGATCAGTCGCGCCGTAGGTCGTTCGAACAGGTAAGTTGAAATTTAGGTAAAATTCACGTGATAGTGGAACCGTCTGACAATCTCTCCCCGAATTTGCCCCCATGTACTCTCATTATTAAAGAACGTTCAAATTAGTGTCAAGAAAAACTTCACAAAAAAAATGGACCTTAAACAATTCCCACAGGTTAGCCACAGGCCTTGCGATAGGCCCTCAGGCTCTTACGGACCACCTGTTGGAAGAACCTTCTCGCCCGAGACCCCTGAATGGATCCTCCGATCGGTCGTTGCCCCTGCCGCTCACCGATCGAAATAGGCGAATGTTCCTTTGAGTTTTTCATCGCCTGGTTTAGCAATCTTTTCCCGGGCAAGGACAATGCCTGGGAGATCTTTCTCGCTCGATCCCCGTCTTATCCACGGTGTCGCGAATCTCCTCTATCATCTCTTCAATTGCGCTTATGACGCGCACCCCTTTGCGTCGCATTTCGTCGACAGCGGCCGCGGCCGTATGGGGAGATACGGATCGGCAAAGATCCTCAACAACAACCGTCGGGTAGTTCGCCGCAGCGAGGTTGAGGGACGTGGCCTTTACGCAAAAATCGGCTGCAAGCCCATAGACTATGACTTTCTCTATTTCGTTTATCCGCAGTATGTTGTGAAGCTCGTGCCCGTGCTGAAAGCCGGAGTATGATTCGGTCATCCGGTCCTGCGCCTTCTTTACCACTGCAAGAAAAAGGTTATTGTCTATAACGATACGGGCATTTTCCGTCCCCTGTATGCAATGAGGCGGCCAGAGTTCTTGAACTGTTCCGTTGACAAGCGTCGTTTCAAAGGGTCTTTTGCCCGGATGGCTCGTGGCAAAGGACACGTGATCGGGAGGGTGCCAGTCCTGGGTGCCAAAAACAGGGAGGTGAAGCTCTTTCAGCAGCCGCGTGGCCTCTTCGACGCTTCTCACGTAATCTTCATCAGAGCCGGGAACCGCCAGGCTCCCTTGTTTCCACTCGGTAAAGTCGCCCTGCAGGTCGATGACAATGACACCCCATTTCCCGGCCATTTTTCCTCCCCATAGTATTTGCCGCAGGGTAACCCCGCCCGTCAAGGAGAATAAACGCGTTTCCGCGCCTGCCGACAAACGGCTCGGATCACGATCTCCTTTCCACGAAACAACGGGTCGTTGATGTGTGACGCATCAAATACGTGCAATGTCTGTCGAATTTGTCGTGACCCGTTCAACTCGATCGGGGCCCACTATGAGATCGATCTCGATGCCGACCGCCCCGAGGTTGGGAAGTACGAATTTCGGCTCAAATGCGAATACCATCCCTCGTTCCAGCAGCATTTCGTGCCGCGGGGTCAGGACGGGCAGTTCATTGATCTCGAGACCGAGACCATGGCCGATGAATCCCACCTTGCCTTCGCCGTATCCCATGAAGTATTCCCTGAGGCCGGCCTTCCTTGCCATGTCGTCCGCGCGACGAAAAATATCCCTGCAATCGGTCCCCGGCCTTGCGAAGGCGATCACATCCTCTATGATCGATTGTGCTGTTTCATAGGGCCTTCTGAAGGGCTCCCGGAGTTCGCCGACCACGAAAGTCCTCGTCTCGTCGGTGATATACCCGTTATACCCTCCGCCATAGTCTATCGTGACCGGGACACCCCTCTCGACCTCCTTGAAGGAGGACCCCTGAGGGACGGCAGGTGTAACGCCTATCCCCGTTATCGGCGCGTCAAGCAAAGTGGGAAGGGCACCGGTGAATCCCGCCTGCACGGTCATCGTCATCATTTCCTGATTTATCCCTCTCATCCTGAGAAGACCCTGATGGCCCATCTTTCTGCTGGCGGACATGAGGACCGCTTCGATCTCAAGCTCCGTCCGGCCTTCGCGGACCTCATCCCGTGCCCTTGCGAAAACATGGGAGAGCATCTCGCCCGACCTCATTATCTGGTCCAGCTCGAACCGGCTCTTGATGGCCCGCACCTCTTTGATCTGCTTTGATATATCGGCATACCGGCCGAAACCGACGACCCTCTTCAACCTGTCAAAGACCGCGACGGGCAGCACATCAAGCTCCAGACCGGCCTTTCCCTTGAGGAGATGCCGGTCGCTGAGGATATCCCCTATTTCCCTATCATTCTTGACGGGGGTGATGGCAAGCGGCGTCTCCATGGCCGCTCGTTCAGTACCCTTTTCAACAAAGATGAGGGGCTCCTGTTCCAGAGGTATCACAACAACGCCTTTCTGCATCGTTCCGGTGAAGTAGAATCTGTCTACACTCTGCACCATGAAGGCAAAGTCGATCCCGGCGCCCGCCATGAGATGACGAAGTCTGTCGATCCTGTTCAGAAGATCGTCCTTTGGGACGGGATCGAAGGAGCCCACTTGCTTTAGCATTCTCACCTCTTCAAGAACGTTACGTCTCTGGCGCTTTCTGGGCTTCCAGGCAGGTGTTAAGGCCTTCAGCCGAGCGGATATGGATGTCCTGCTGGGGGAAGGCGATCTCGATGTTGTTATCCTTAAATGCCCTGTCTATCTCGAACCGGATCGCGGAAGATATCCTGTCCCGTGTCTGGACGGGGTGCCGTATCCAGAATCTCAAGCGGAACACAAGGGCGTTGTCTCCAAAATCCCAGAAAAGAACATAGGGCTCAGGACCCCTCAGGACCCCCGCATGGGAAAGAGCGCAGCGGACAAGAAGGTCTTTCACGAGTTCGGTGTCGGAGCCATAGGCCACTCCCACGGCTATCTCGGCCCTGCCCCGCGGATCACGATACGTCCAGTTGACTATGTTCTTGTATATGAGGTCAGAGTTGGGTATGAAGATGGTGGAGTCGTCGTTGGTCTGCACGATGGTGTTCCGGATATTTATCCTCATCACCGTTCCACGAACGTCCCCGAGTTGGATCTCATCGCCGGGGTGGATCGATCTGCCGAAAAGGAGTATGAGGCCGCTGAAAAAGTTCTTGATCATGTCCTGAAGGCCGAAACCGGCCCCAATGGACAATCCCCCGGCAATGATGGCCAGGTGGGCGACGCTCACCCCTATCAGCTTCAATGACAGAAGAACATACAGGGACCATATCACGTATGTCGATATGGCGTGAAGGGATTTGACAACCCCTTCTCTTACCCCGGTCCCAAAACGCGTTGCGACAAATGTGATGGCCGCGTTGACGAGAACAACGAAGGATCGCGTGACGAAAAGAATGGCGAGAATAACAACGATCATGGACAGGTTCAACGAGAGATACCCGATGATCACATGCCACTGTATGATCTCGGCGACAAGGGGCATGCCGCCGACATAGAGGGTTATCCAGAGTATGGTGACCGCAAAAAGCCCGAGAAAGACCACGGGGAACACAACGCCTTCGGCAAGCCTCCCGGCGACAGTTGCGCCTTGCTCGGTGGCCGACCGGATCTTTCTGAGGCACCCCGTCAACCCGGCCCCCAACTCGATGTTCAGCATAATCGCGAACCATATGGTCGCGGCGAGCATCGAGAGGCTGCCCCATCCGAAAAGGGTGGCGGCGGCAAGAACATACGACAGCCAGATAGTTATGGTGAGCACTCTCCTGTCCAGAGCGTGCTGGTCTTTCCTCTGAAGGATATGCGAATAGATCCCGGAGACGATGAAAAGGAAAACGAGCAGAGGGGAATACTCCAGTGCAGAGAAATGAAAGAGCTGAACCAGCACCCCCGCGGCAAATATTACCCAGAACTGCCAGAGGGGATTATGTTTATAGGTTGCCGGATCGCCGGCCGACAGGCGCCTGAGATTCCAGCCCAGGCTGACCAATCCAGCCGCCAGTATGATCTCCGAGAGAAAACTCACCGTGCTCAACGGGCCGATGCCGGTCGTAGCGCCTATCACCATGAGGGGAAGACCCAGCGCCGCATAGCAGCAAAAGGGAAGAAAGTAACGCACCACGGGCACTGAGGGATATTTTCTTCGAAAGTGTACCAGGATGGCCAGGAAAGCACCGAGCATGGCAATAACGAATATCGCCCCTTTCGTCAGGGAGGCCGTTATGGCATTTTTGTTCTCGCTGTACGGGATCAGCCAATACGCCGAAAAATCTGTCCAGTTCTTGAGAATGATCTTCACCGTTTTCCACGCATCTGCCGTCAAAAGACTCCGGCTGTAAGGGGGTGCGAGGAAATATGTTTTCCACGCCAGTTTGAGGTCGTCCTCGATGAGGGCCATTCTTGGTTCCAGCCGGGCAATGAGCTGCTCGACGGCATTGGGGATGATCTCGACAATGCCTTCGGCCGATTCGACAAGAGCTATGGTCTCTTTCAATTCCGTGATATGCTGCCGGGCGGATTCGTTCACTCCGGGGATGGAATTGTCCGCGGCCAAACGTTCATACTCGTTCAAATGCGTGCTAATTATCCTTTTCAGGTCCCCGATGAACTTGGTCTCCAGTTTCACGGGCGCTATAAGGGCCTCGGCCTGGTGGCGCACTATCGTCAGCTGCCTCAGCATATCCCGCATCTCGATGGGATTGTCATCTTCCATGTTGTGCATTATGAAGAGCCGGAGCATTTCCTGGCTGAGCCGATGCGTCCTATCGCTTATCTTGCCCATGCGCTCAGGCTGTCCCGCGATGTAGGCGCGGATGTCCTTGCGCGTCGATTCAATGGCCAATTTCTCCTTCTCGATCATCTCCCCGAATGATGACGGCTTGTCCTTTGCGAGAAGACCACCGGCGGGTAAAAAGACCGCCAGCAGAACAACCGTGACCATGGATATGAGAGGTGAGAAGTATTTAGAAAAAAAGCCGGTATATGTCATTCGAGGGCCGATATCCATACAATTGCACAGACCCTGCCCTTTTTCAAGGCAAATGAGGAGGCCGAAGAAACGCCGCAGGCCTTTGAACCGCCTGAACGCTGGAAACATGTCATCATCCAGGGCTTGGCACGGGATCCAGCGGTTTTGGAGCGGTTCAAACTATTCGAGCGATTCATGCGGCTATTTGGCCGAGCCAGTGAGTTGAAAGGCGGCCCAGAAGAAGGGGTGAGAGAATTTGCTTTTCGTTCTCAGTTGCGCCTGTCTGAGTGCTTCGGCCTTGCCGGTCTTCTTCAGGGTATTGTAGAATTCCGTCATCAGGTACGATGTGGCCATGTCGTCGACCTTCCACAGGCTCGCCACAACGGAGGCCGATCCCGCATAGAGAAAACCACGCGTCAAACCAACGATATCGTCGCCGCTCGCTACCTTCCCGAGACCCGTTTCGCAGGCGCTCAATGTGACGAGGTCGGCATCGATCTTCATGGAATAGAGTTTGTCCACCGTCAGCCTGCCGTCGCTGTCGCCGTCGCGGGCAAGCAGAAGGGCCGAACTCAGCGGCGCATCGGAGTCGAAATGGCCGTGGGTCGCGAAGTGGATGTAATTGAACCCCATACCGTACGCCCTGAAGGCCGTCTCCGTCGCTTCCTTGCGAAGGAACACCCTGGACCCCGGCGATGTTCCCGCGATGGCTATGGCCTCACCCTGGGAATAAGTGAGATCGTACCGTGAATCGCCAAGGTCGGGGTTCCCGAAGGCGATGATGCCAGGCCGCCCCGCCGACCTTCTTGCATGCAGGTACGCGAGAACGCTCGCGCTGGGCATCATACGGACGGTGTATCGCTCGACGAGGTAACGATCACCGTCATATAACGCGTTGAAGGGAAGATAGTGCAGGGCACCGTGAGGGACGATCACCAGGTTCGGTGCCTTGAGGACACCCTCGACGAGACCGATGGTCTGGCGATAGATGCGCCGCGAGAGGCTGACAAACGCACCGGAACGGGGGTTCTCGACGAGCGTCCGCAAAAGGCGGATATCGTCAACCAGAGTGCCTTTCTTCGTTTTCGTCGACCTCAATTGGCCTTCCGAGATTGTGAAGATGTAGAGGTCGTCGCCCGTGTAATAGTATTCGATGAGCGCTTCATCGGGGCCTATAAGGGAGCGAATCTCCGCGACAGGAACGGTGGAGACGCTTATCAGCGAGGCAAGCTCAGGGGACTGCGCGCGCAGCTGCTCCCTCGTCTTGATGCTGAGGCTGCGCAACCCCGACGATGCCGGGGACGGGTCCTGCACAAGAGCCTCCTCTTCCTCTTTCTTGTGCAACGCGAGCAGGTCGAGGACCTTTTTCCGGTCGCCGGAAGATACCGAAAAGTCCTGTTTCTCGGCCAGCAGGTCGACGAGAGCCCGGGACTTGGAACGCTCAACATACTCAAGGGCCGGCGCGTGCTGCCCATCGGAGTGCAGGCAGGCCACAAGGCGTCCGTACACTTCCTGCTTATCGCCCACGAACCCGATCTTGTTCGACTCGGTGTTGATCGACGAGCGCTGCCTCTCTATGACATCCACCGCCTTGCGATAGAGGTCTATTGCAGTCTTGAGATCCCCTTCCTTCTCGGCGATGCGTCCCCTCTCAAAGAGGGTAAGCCAGTAGATCTCGCCGTTGTCGGCAATCCGCACATTGCGCAACATGACGTCCATCGTCCTCTTCGCCTCGGCGAGGTCTCCCGTTTCCGAAAGGCATTTGCCGCGAATGAAAAGTTTGGGCAGGATCAGGTAGATCTGGGGACCATCGTCCCCCGAATAGCCCCAGGCCATATTGTTCACAAACCACACCGAGCGGTCCCAGACGCTCTCTTCATCCTTCACATACTCCAACGCCTTCGCGTACTGACCAAGCGCCATGTGGATCCTTGCGATGGCATTCCTGCGGAAGGGACGGGTGAAAGAGCTCCCCATAAAACCAAGGGACATCTCTTCGAGCTGCCTTATCTGGTCCGCCGCATTGGCGCGGTCTCCGCCGAGGGCATAGGCGAGACCCATCGTTCCCATGACCGACAGGCGGTACACCTTGGGCGGCCACATACCCGTCGTCATCCTGTCCTGCACCTTGCCAAGGGCGTTCTTTCCTTCCCTGATCGCTCCCTTATAATCGCCGAGCTCGATAAGCGCCTCGGCGCGAAACATATGGGGCATGGGCGTCGCATCGGAATTGGAGATAAAGACCTTGTCGGTCTCGAGAACGGTATCGCCCGACTGGATCCGCTTTTCGAGCCCGTCGAGGCAATCAAAAAGCTTGCTGTACCTCTTGAGGCGGGAATAGGCATAGCACAGATGGCCGAGGATGGTGGTGTTGGGCGTCCCGGTTCGGGCAAGCTCCTGCTCCGCCGCTTTTTCGAGCTCCGAGAAACTTCCGACCATCTCGAGGTCGGTAAGCCCAGCCGCCCCTGCACCCACGGAGAAGAGCAATGTACATACGAAAAGGCCAATAATCAGGAAGGATCTGACCGGCACTTGCATGCGTCCCCTCCTCTATTTCTTCTCCTGCGCCCTCCGGAAGGATTCGCCGAGACGGCGCAAACCATCGGAGCAATCGCCCTTCGGCAGACAGGCCTCGATGAGCACTAGCTTGTCCTTTTCCCGAGCGGCGGTGCTCATCGCCCCGGCAAGCTCCTCCTCCGTGGCGACCTTGATGCCGACGGTGCCCGACCCGTCGCTGAACACCCCGGGCAGTTTGGAATACTGCCACATCTGGAGGTCATTGTACGGCCCGTCCTCATGGAGGAGCCGCTCGACGAGATAGCCATCGTTGTTGATGAGGACTATTACAGCGGGGCAGCCTTTCCGGATCAGAGTGGAGACCTCCTGCGCCGTCATCTGGAAGGCTCCGTCGCCGGTGAGGACGACGGGGCGTTTTTCGGGACGCGCCAGGGCAACACCCAGGGCCGCCGGCGTGCAGTAGCCAATGGAGGAATAATAGTTCTGGACGATAAAGTTCTCGGCCTCTTCGATGTGAAATTCCGGCGCGGCGCAGAAGGCGTCGCCCGGTTCCGACAGAAGGACCATCTGATCATCGAGAAAATGATCGAGGCACTCGTAGAGGCGCGGAGCCGTCAGGGCGCACGATGGTTGAGGCTCGAAGGGCCTCTGCGGCTGAAGGGATTCCGCTGGATGTGAGCTCAGGAAGGAGCGGGACCGGGCGGCCAGGGTCAGAGTACGGATGAGGTCCTTCAACTGAATCTGGTGATAATAATGGTTGCCGATGCGGACCTGACCCCCCTGGGCGAAAACCATGCGCCGGTAGTCGAGATTCACGCTGAAAAGACCCGTGTCCAGGTCGGTTATCCAGGCACCGAGAGAGAGGAGGCAGTCGGAGTCTTCCACCTGCCGGCGCACCACCTCCCGGCTCCAGCCTCCCTGGTAGATGCCCGCGAACTGGGGATGAAGCTCGGGCAGAACCGACTTGCTGCTCAGCATCGTGGCAAAGGGGATCTCCGCCGTTTCCACGAATCGAAGCGCCTCGGCCCCAAGGCCGAAACGGAGCAGTTCCACGCCGGCGAGCATCAGGGGGTGCTCGGAGTTGTCGAGCATCCCCACGATCTCCGATACGCACTCTGTCAGGCTGTCCTCGTCGGAGACAAGAGGCGCGGACCCGGGAAAGGCCCCCGGGGCGCGGCATGGTGCGTGCGTGATGTCGGAGGGGATCTCCAGGTAAACGGGCAGCTTCCGGGTGATGCAGTTTCCGATCACCCTGTCGATCTCATCGGGAGCGGTGCCGGGGTCCGTCAGTATGGCCGCATCGGCGGTCATTTTCCTGAATATTTCCAGTTGGAGATAATAATTGGAGACGAGGTGATGCACGAGCGCTCCCGCTTCCCTGCGCCCCGCCGGCGGGGCACCGCTGATGATGACAAGGGGCACATGTTCGGCAAAGGCCCCCGCTGCGGCATTGAGAATGCTCAAGCCCCCCACCCCGTACGTCACAACCGCGGCACCGACGCCGTTCATCCGGGCATACCCGTCTGCCGCATAACCGGCGTTCAGCTCATTGCAGGTCCCCACCCATTCAATGGGGCTGGCAACAACCTCGTCCAGAAAATCGAGGACGTAATCCCCGGGAACCCCAAAGACATGCCTGACGCCGATCTCATGAAGGCGGCTGAGCAAATAGCGTGACACCGTGCAATTCTCTTCCATCGATATCCCCCTGCCAATATTGTTAGTCTATCGCAACCCCACATAATTGCTACACGATGCCGCGTGGAAAGTCAACCACGTACTGGAAAGACAAAGGTCTGAAGTGAAAACAGGTTACTCCACGGTGTCTATGGCTTTCTCGATCGCGTCGATCCTCTCCTGTGAAGGCGGATGGGTGGAGATGATCGCGGGGGGATTCTTGCCCTGGGACATCTTGAGGAACATTTTCTGGATGTCGATCATGGCCCGCGGATTGTAGCCGGCGAGGTGCATGATCTTTACCCCTTCGGCGTCGGCCTGCAGTTCGTTTTCCCGCGAGTTCTTGAGCATCAACAGGCTGGCGCTGATCTCTGTGGCCTTGAGAAGTATGGTACCGGAAATGCCTTCATCGCCGAGCATGGCGCCCATGATCTGAAAACCCAATTGGGCCAGCATCTGGCGCTGAATGGCCTTCAGGGAGTGCTTGTTGACGACGTGGCCTATCTCGTGGCCCAGTACGCCTGCGATCTCCTGATCGTCCTTGAGCTTCTTCAATATGCCGGTGGTGATGTAGATATATCCGCCGGGGGCCGCAAAGGCATTTACCAGTTCATCGTCGATGACGGTAAAGGTATAGTTCAGGCCCTTTCTGCCGGAACGGGCTGCGAGCCTCCGGCCGATGTCGCCTATTCGCTGGTTCAGCTGCCGGTCCGTCGATATGCGGTACTGCTGCCGCAGCTGGCCGTCGGTGTTCTTTCCGATCTCGATCTCGCTTTTCTCACCGATAAAAACAGGGTCGTGCTCCGTGCTGGTGATGAAGTTCGAGGCTGCGCCCGATCCGCCTCCCGCCATGATGCACATGACGAAGACAAGAAAGGCCCAGAGCGTTCTCTTACTTCCCGAGGTGCGGATTCTCATCGTCGACCCTGACGAGTACACGATCCCCCCATGTGTCGGTCACCATGTCTTTGATGTTAAGAAGCCTTCTTGTCCGTATGCCAGCGGAAACCATGATGATAAGGATGAGGAGCATGATGACGGCGCACAAAAAAGCAAGCAGGTAGAGGCCGTTCGGCAGGTAATTGGCTGTTATATTGATGTACCCGGCCCAGAGGGTAATGATTGCCATGACGATCCCGGGAATCAGGGTTATCCATATGTATTTTTCCCTGCCGAGGCGAACCAGCATCGTACTTGCGATGATCAGGGCACAGGCGGCCAGGAGCTGGTTGCTGATCCCGAAGAGCGGCCAGATCGTCGATATCGATCCCGTATACAGCAGGTAGCCCCACATGAAGGTGAAAACCAGTCCCGTCGCCATCATCCCCGGAAGCCAGTTGTGGTTGTTGAACCTGGGGAAAAAGACGCCGGCCATTTCCTGCAGGAGGAATCTCCCGGCCCTCGTCCCCGCGTCGATGAGGGTGAGGATGAAGACGGCCTCGAACATTATGGCAAAGTGGTACCAGTAGGAGATCAGTTTGTCCATGGCGGGAATCTTCGAAAATATGAAGGCTATTCCCACCGCGAGCGACACGGACCCTCCCGGCCTGCCCTGGAGCTGTTCCTCGATCATGCTGGAAAGCCAGGGGAGATCGAAAGGTTTCATGCCCAGTTTTGAGTACATTTCGGCGGACGAATTGATTGCGAAATAATCGGCCGGCACGAGGACACAGGCCGCCACGAGGGCCATCATGGCGACGACGCCTTCAAAGAGCATGGCACCGTACCCGACGAAGAGGATGTCCTTTTCGCTCGCCAGCATCTTCGGCGTCGTCCCCGAGGCAATCGTCGCGTGGAACCCGGAGATCGCTCCGCAGGCGATGGTTATGAAGAGAAAGGGGAAGACACCTCCCGGGACGACCGGGCCGCCTCCGTGGACATACTGGGTAAATGCCGGCATCCGGAAAGTCGGGTGCAGGAAAAGGATCCCCACGGTGAGGGCAGCGATGGTGACAACCTTCAGAAAGGTGGAGAGGTAATCCCTGGGGGCGAGAAGGAGCCATACGGGCAGCACCGAGGCGGCGAATGCGTAGACCGGCAGGAGCAGGGATATTTGTTTCTTGCTCAGCCTGAAAAGGGATGCCAGTTCAGGGAATTCGGCAACGAACCTCCCGAAGAACACGGCCGAGAACAATATGGCGACGCCGACGACACTTGCGATGATCACGGCCTTGTTCCCGGGCCTTCGCATGATGACGCCCATGATCAGGGCGGCGGGTATCGTGGTGGCCACCACGAGCATCCCCCAGGGGCTCTCGGCAAGGGCGTTCGTCATGGCGATCGACGCGCCGGCGATGGTGAGAATGAGAATCAGGAGAAACGCAACAGAAGAAACCGTGCCCGCGGTCTTTCCGATCTCGCTTCTGGCGATAACGGCGAGACTCTCCCCTCTGTGCCGGACGGAGGCGAAGAGCACGACGATATCATGCACGGCGCCCCCCACCACGGCCCCTATCAGGATCCACAGAGCGCCGGGCAGAAAGCCGAACTGGGCGGCGAGGACAGGCCCCGTAAGCGGCCCCGCTCCCGCTATCGCCGCGAAATGATGGCCGAAGAGGACGAAGCGGTTCGTTTTGTGGTAGTCGAGGCCGTCGGCCATCGTAACGGACGGCGCCGGCCGGGACGGGTCCACCCGCAACACCTTCCGTGCTATGAAGAGGCCGTAGAACCTGTACGCTATCGCAAAAACACACAGGGCGGTGAACACGAAAACGGCGGG
>JAQVWF010000028.1 GCA_028698615.1 Syntrophorhabdaceae bacterium | reverse complement strand
CGAGGGATTTTAAGTCCCTTGCGTCTACCTATTCCGCCACCCAGGCACCCAATCTTTATAATAGCAAACTGCCGAAATTGTCAACAGGAAGACGGCTCGAAAAGCCCGAACCGTAAGGATGGCTGCAGGAGCCGTTGCCGGCCGTCTTTCTTGTTTGACAGAGACCCGATCTTTCGCTTATTCTTTCTCTTGTGCTCCCCGACCAGCTAATGAACCCGTTGATAAACCCGTTATTGGTCGTCTTTGCCTATCTTATTGGCTCCATACCGGTGGGGGTCATCCTTGGGAGATTGAAGGGTGTCGATCCCAGGAAGACGGGCAGCGGCAACATCGGGGCCACGAACGTTATGCGCGCGGCCGGCAAGAAACTGGGGATCATCACGCTCCTGTGCGACGCCGCCAAGGGCTACCTGCCGGTTGCCCTGGCTATGGCCCTTGACGTACCAGAGTATGTTATCGCTCTGGTGGGGCTCATGGCGTTCCTGGGCCACGTCTTTCCTGTCTTCCTGAGGTTCAGGGGAGGGAAGGGTGTCGCCACCGCGCTTGGTGTCTATCTTGGCATCAGCCCCGTGACCATCTTCCTGGCTTTTGTTGCCTTTATCGTCATCTTTGCCATATGGCGCTATGTATCGCTGGCATCCATCATCGGGGCGGTAGTAGTGCCCATCGGCCTCTACCTCGTCAAGGCCCCCTGTGCGTTTGTCGGCATGGCGAGCCTTATCACCCTCTTTGTCATTCTCCGCCACAAGGACAACATCTCCCGCCTGATAAAGGGCACGGAAAACAAATTGTCCTTCTCGGGCACCTCAAAGAACAGATGAAAGATTAAGGTCTTTTGTCTTTTTTACACTGGAACATTTGAACTCTAAAACACTGAAACCGTCTCTAATCAACAAAGAGCGGAACCAGTCGCCGGTTCTTGATGTCTGCGAGGCCCTTGTCGGTGATGCGCAGAAAGGGGAGGCCCGAGAAGGGTATGGTCTGAGTGGTCAGGAAGGGGCGTTCGAGGGTGATGCCTATCTCACGGACCTTTCGTTCCATTTCCGTTGTCCTGTCGGCTATCTCGTCGATGGTGCCGATGGGCATGGTTCCGAAGACGGGCATAGGGAACTCAAAAATCACTTCACCGTCCTTGACAATGACCGTTCCGCCCTGGATGTCTATGAGCCTGTTCACGGCTTTAGCCATGTCCTCTTCGGAGCTTCCGATGGTGAGGATGTTGCCCGTGTCCCAGATGAGCGTTGTAGCTATGGCGCCGTTCTTGATGCCGATGCCGGTGATGAAACCCTTACCCCGCTGCGCGCCGTCGTAGCGGTTGATGACCGAAACGGGGATGATATCACGGACCAGATCCTTTTCCAGATAGCCGTCGTGCACGGAGGGTGTCCATGCCATCTCTTCGGTGATGGTCTGATTGACGACCTTGATGACCCGTACCGTTTTTGAGCTGCCGTCCGCCCTGACCCTGAGGTCGTCGGCGGTACATTTGCCGGCTTCTATACTATGGCGAACCGCTTCGGGATAGACATGAGGGGCTATCTCCTTGATGAAATGCCCGTTTTCGAAGACCATTTCACCGTTGGCCATGACATGTCGTACCGTCACATCGCTGAGATCTTCAAGAAAAAGGATGTCGGCATAGCGCAGCGGCGCTATGGCGCCGAGGTGCCTCAGGCCGTAATAATCCGCGGGATTGATGGTGGCCATCTTTATCGCATCGATGGGTTTGAATCCGTAGGATATGGCCGTGCGCACGATCGAATCGAGGTAGCCGTCCTCCTTGAGCATGACGGCGTCGAAGACATCCGAGGTCAGGATGAGCCTTCGTGTGTCGATGTCCATATCCTTCAATCGTGAAAGCTCGGGGAGTTCTTTGCGAACGAAGCCCTGCCGTATCATGATGGTGAGGCCGAGGCGGAGCTTCTCGATGACCTCATCCACCGTTACCGATTCGTGGCAGGAAGTGATGCCCGTAAGGACGTATTGTATGAGCCTTTTCGCGTGTGCTCCGGCCGCGTGGCCATCGAGCTTCTTGTTGGCGTTGATGGCGCTGGCCGCCTGTTTCAGGACGCGCGGGTCCCCCTCGACAATACGGGTCCAGTATGCCTCGCCTATGGCGAGGACGTCCTCTCGCTTGAGGAATCGAACGAACTCCTTGAGGGTCAGGCCCCTGGACCCCTCCATCTCCGGAAAAGGAGGTGTCAGCGGGGGAGCGAGAAAAAAGCACCGCACCGGGTAGCCTTTCGTGCTCTCTGTGAAGGCGGTGACGCCTTCCATGCCGCAGGCGCACGCAACGGCGCTCGTCTCCGATACCACCGTGGTCGTTCCGCCCCGGACGGCCCAGGGAACGAGGGCATAGAAGGGATAGAGGCTGTCGACGTGGGTGTGGGAGTCGATGAATCCGGGGCAAAGATATGCGCCCTTTGCGTCTACGACCTTTCGCGGTCGGTAACCGGCTGCTTTTCCATCCTCCTCGACAGAGGCGATGAAGCCGTCTTTGATAATGATAGTGGAACCTTCATCAACGCTGTTTGTAAAGACGTTGATGATCTTCCCGTTGACGATAACCACATCGGGCCTTGTCTTGCCTTTGACGACGTCGAGAAGCTTTTTTAGAGTGCTGGGTTTCATTACGTTGCGTTCCGGTTCTTCCCGGTAGAATGTCTCTATTTTACTTGAAAAGCATGCCTGTTGCAAAGTATTGTTGTAGGTATTTCACTATCCTTTGCGATGTAGGGGAGTTGCAGAGTGGACCGTCACAGGCGGTATCTTTTCCTTATTCTCGCGGCACAATACCTGGTTGTCTATTTTCACCGCGTGTTACCCGCCGTGGTGGCCCAGGACCTGGTCGCCAGCTTCAATATATCGGCAACGGCCCTTGGCGTGCTCGCATCGGCGTACTTCTATTCCTATGCCGCGATGCAGATCCCCGTCGGGATCCTCTCAGATTCGTGGGGGCCCAAGAAGACCATCGTTCTCTTCAGCCTGATTGCGGCATTGGGCGCCATAGGGTTCGGTCTGGCTCCGTATTTCGGTCTTGCCGTCGCGGCGCGCTCTCTTGTGGGATTGGGGCTTGCCGCCGTCTTTGTGTCATCCATGAGGATCTTCGGTCTCTGGTTCAGAGGGGCTCAACTGGCACGGGTCGCGGGTGCTCTGATGGCCGTGGGCGGCATTGGATGGTTCTCCGCGACAACGCCTCTCGCCATTCTTTCCGAGATGGTCGGATGGAGGTCGGCGGTCGTGATCGTCGGGGTCATCTCTCTTGCGGTCATCTTTCTCATATGGAAATTTGTCGAGGATTCTCCGGAAGAGAAGGGATTGCCGCCCGTCGTCGGAGCCGGTGAGGCCCTCGCGGGAAGACGTGATGTGCTCAAGGACCTGAAGGTGATCCTAAAGAACAAGCATTTCTGGAGCATAGCGATCTGGTTCATTATGAGGGGAGGCGCGCTTTTCGGTTTTTTCGGTCTTTGGGCCGGGCCATACCTGACGGATGTCTACGGATTCAGCAAAGGCGCCGCCGGCAACATCCTCTCCATGATAGCCTTCGCAATGATCTTTGTGAGCCCCGTCATCGGCCACCTCTCGGACAGGACCTTGAAAAGCCGGAAGAAGATCCTCGTGTGGTCGTCGGCCCTCAATGTCCTGTGCTTTGCCTGCGCCCTCTTCTTTTTCGACCGCCTCAAAATGGTGGAGCTCTATGTGCTCTTCTTTTTTATGGGTGTTACGATCAGTTCCGTTGGTACCGTGGCGATAGTGACCACAAAGGAGCTTTTCCGCGATGAGATCGCCGGCACATCCATGGGCATGATCAACGTTTTTCCTTTCATCGGGGCCATCATTTTCCAGCCGCTGATGGGCTACGTCCTGGACAGGGCAGGCAACTCAGGCGGCACCTACCCCCTTTTCGCCTACAGGCAGATGCTATGGATATACTTCATCACCAGTATCGTGGCGCTCATCAGCATCATGAGGTGCAAGGAAACCTTTAATGGATAGTTTCAGGTTCCGTGTTTCGGGAGAATGCAGACTTTTGCCTGAAACCTGAGACCGTCTTCGAATTCCTTGCCAAAGAAGGGGTTTTTGGGCTAGATTGAAACATACTTTAGAGAAAGACTATCACCGGGATACAGTTTGAATGATTGAAAAGACATTGCAGGATTTGAAGGCCCTTGTGGCTGTTGCAGGCTCCGATCGGGCACCGGATGTTGTCATACAGGGCGGATCCGTCTTCGACGTGTTCACCGGGGAGACCTTCCCCGGCGATCTGTGGGTTTGCGGCAGCTGGATAGCCTACGTTGGTGAAAAGAAAGCGAAGATATCCGAAGAAACGAAGGTTGTCGACGCGAGCGGTCTCATTGCTGTTCCCGGCTACATAGACGCCCACGGGCACGTGGACATGTTCTATAACCCGGCAACATTTTCCGATGTGGCTGTAGCGAAAGGGACGACGACGGTCTTTTCTGACAGTCACGACCTTATCAGTTGTATCGGGCCGAAAGGGTTCGTGGAGGTCCTCAGATCGGCGCGAGGCTTCAATATGAAGTATCTCTGGGGCGTGCCCGCCACATATCCGCCCTATCCGGAGGTGGAGGGCGGGGAGATGTTTTCCATCTACGACATCTGGAGCCTTTTTTCCCGGTATCCGGAATGCGCCTCCGTCAGTGAGGTTTCATCGTACCTCAGGATAATCAGGAACGAGGATGAGATACTTGAAAGGATGCTCCTCGCCCGTTCTCTGGGGAAGAACGTGGAGGGGCATACGCTTGGCGCTTCCTATGACCGTCTGAACGCCCTTGTGGCGGCGGGCATCACATCATGCCATGAATCGATCCGCCCCGCCGATCTCAAGAACCGCATCCGGCTGGGGCTCTATACGATGGTTCGCCACAGTTCCATCAGGAGCGATCTCGAAGATCTGTGTCCCGCCATCAATGCCCTGCCAAACGATTCCATTATTCTCGTCTCCGACGGCATCTTCGCGGATGCCCTTATGGGCAAGGGATACATGGACCATATCGTGAGCGAGGCCGTCCGTTTTGGACTGAGACCGCGTGATGCGATCAGAATGGCCACCATCAACCCGGCGCGGTATTTCAAGGTGGATTCCGCCGTTGGCAGCCTGACTCCTGGCAGGATAGCGGACGTACTCCTTCTTGAAAGCCTGGAGAGGCCTTCGCCGGTTACAGTCTTTGAGCGCGGGACCCTTGCCGCCGAGGCGGGCGTGCTTGCAAGGGAGCCGTCGCCTCAGCTTGAGGTCGGGGTGGAATTCTACCCCTATGCCTTTTCGTCCGTCGAAGCCGCCGAATTTGTCATAGAACGGCTGAATATGGAGAGGGTCCCCGTTATCGACATCGTCGACCGCACCGTCACCAGACGTATGGACCTGGCCTTGCCGCGGGTCGGAAACAGCATACTTCCCGACCGGCAAGGCGATGTTCGCAAGATCCTTTACACACGCAGGGAGCAGAAGAGATGGGGACAGGGATTCCTTCATGGCTTCGGGGCCCGTTGCGGCGGCGTTGCGTCCACGGTGGCCCACGAGACACACGGCCTTCTGGTTCATGGTTTCGACGACGATGACATGGCCCTCGCCGCGAACACCGTGCTCGCTATGAAAGGGGGTATCGTCATCGTCGACGGGGGGAAGGTTCTCCATGCTTTGCGCCTCCCTCTTGGTGCCATCATGTCCCGTTTACCCCTGCCCGAATTGGACCGTGCTCTCCGGAAACTGGTCGACCTGCTGCACTCCCTCGGAAACACCCTCGATGATCCCCTCTGGACCATGGGGTTTCTCCCCTTCACCTCCATCGTTGAACTGAGGATCACCGTCTCGGGCACATACGATGTCAGAAAAGGGTCGATAGTGTTTTGAAGAAAAAGAATAAGAAAGGGAGGAAGAGGTCGCCGGGAAAGCTGTATAAGTATCTGCTGGTTCTCCTCATCGTGTCGGCGGCGCTCTTTATTACGGCTTTTATCTTCTATATTGTCAACGATATCCCCTCCGTCATAGCCCTGAAGGATCTCAAGAACAAACCGGTCAGCAGCATTTATGACGTGAAGGATGAGCTTACGTATCTTTTAGTGCCCGACAACAGGGTCTTCGTCCCCTACAAAAGGATACCCAAACATGTCAGGGAGGCCTTTCTGGCGGCAGAGGACGCCGACTTTTTCAAACATGGCGGCGTCGATCCCATGGGCATCCTGAGGGCGTTCATCAAGAACGTGGTCTATGGCAGGATGGCTCAGGGAGGAAGCACTATCACCCAGCAGGTCATCAAGTCCTTGCTTTTGGGTCCCGAAAAGAGCCTTAACCGGAAGATACGTGAGGCTATCCTTGCATACAAACTGGAAAACTATCTCAGCAAGAAAGATATCCTGAATCTCTACCTCAACAATATCTATATGGGACATGGCGTTTACGGAGTCGAGGCCGCGTCCCAGGTGTATTTCGGAAAGCACGTCTCGAACATAACACCCGCCGAGGCGGCCTTGCTGGCGGGCATTGTGCAGGCGCCTTCCCGTTACACACCGAAGCGGCATCCCGGGAACGCACGCTTGAGGCAGGAATACGTCATCGAGCAGATGGTGGAAAAGAAGTTCATCACCGAGAAGGCGAAACTGGCAATGCTCAAGGAAAGGGTGAACATCAGGGAGGATGACGGCGTTTTTTCCGACAGCTACTATAAGGACCATATATTCCGGTACATCGAAGCGCGCTACGGCAAGGGAGTCCTTTCCAGGAAAGGCCTGAGGATATACGCGGCCGTAGACAGAGAGATGCAGAAGCTCGCCGAGGATGCGATAAAGAGAGGCCTTGCGCTCTATGAGCAGAGAAAGGGTCAATACACGGTCCTCTACCGCATGGAACGGAGAAAATGGGATGATTTCAGGCGGGCGGAAGAGCGCGACCACAAACTCCTGCCCGTGAGTAAGGGAAAGACCTGTCATCTTCTCATATCAGAGAGGATAAAGGAAGGATATACGGTATTTGTCGGCGAGCAGAAGGCCATCCTCAAGATGGATTCCCATCCCTTCAAGCCCGGTGACGTGGTGAAAGGGCTCTGCACCGGGGGAGACAAGAAAAAAGTCCTTCATTTCGAGCCCACGCGTTCATTAAAGGTCGAAGGGGCCCTCGTAAGTCTCGACGTGAATTCAGGGTATGTCTATGCTATTGTTGGGGGAAGGGATTTCGAAAAGAGCCCCTATAACAGGGCTACGGTGGCCAAGGTCCAGGCGGGCAGCGCCTTTAAGCCTTTCATATATGTCACGGCTCTCAAGAATGGGTACACGCCTGATTCCGTGCTCCGTGATGAACCGAAGACCTACTCGACGGGCATGGGCAGATCATGGACGCCGAGAAACTATGACGGCAAGTATTCGGGAGAGATATCCATGCGCGACGCCGTCGCTTATTCAAAGAACGCGGCAACGGTCAGGCTCCTCGAGGAAATAGGTATTCCCGCCGTCAAGGAGACCATCAGGGACATCGGCATAGAGGCGGAGGTCGAAGACAACCTTTCCATTGCCCTCGGATCGTCGAACATCACTCTCCTGGAGCTGGTGAAGGGATTTGCCGCCTTTGCGAATGGAGGCAGCCGCATAAAGCCAATATTCATCAGGAAGATCGTGGACCAGAATGGTACCGTCCTTGAAGAGAATGTTGTTCAGAAGGAGAGGGCCCTGACCGAGGAGGTGGCGTCATCAATGAATATCCTTTTGAAGGGTCCGGTGCAGTATGGCACAGCCAAGGGCGTCTCCAATATGGGATATCCCGTGGCAGGCAAAACGGGAACGACGAGCAATTACTATGATGCCCTGTTTGTGGGCTACTCACCCCATGTTGCTACCGGTGTGTGGGTGGGTTTTGACGCGAGAACGTCGCTGGGAAAGGGAGAGAGCGGCGCACGGGTGTGTCTGCCCATATGGATGACCTTCATGGGTTCGGCCCTGAGACGTTTTCCCGCCGATGATTTTCCCGAGGTCTCCACGGTGCCGTCGAGTTTAATGGGAGAACCGAGCTCCCCGAACAATCCCTATTAATGGAGCGGTATATGGCAATAAGGAAGAATATACAAGGAGAGATCATGAAAAGAAGGGGAATGCTTTTGAAGAGTCTCATCGCGGCGTTCATCGTTCTCGCCGTATCGATGACGTGCATGGCGCAGACGAAGACCCAGCCGCGGCCTGAGGACCAACCCAGGGAGCAGTCGAAGGAGCAACCCGGGGAGCAGTCCAAGGATCGACGGCAGTGGAAGATGTATATGGAAGGTGAAACGAGAAGGTATTATTTCGACCCCGCCAGCGTTCAGAAGCTCGACAAACGCATCGTCAAGGTATGGGAGCGAATAACGCAACCGGACGACGATGGTGCAGAGATAGAGAAGCTCGAGAGCCTCATAGAGCTCGATTGCGGGTCCAGCAAGTACCGCATTGTCGCCTCAAGGGAATACGACGCAGCCAAACCAGCGCAAAAACCCGAGCTCCGTACGGAAAACGGTCCCTGGACCTACTTTTCTCTGGATACGATCCTGGGAATACTATACGACAACGTCTGTTACCCAAGCACCACGCCGCCGGGAGCTGCCCCCAGCCCGCCGCCGGAGAAGCCAAAAGCGCCGCCGACATTCAAGAGATAGCGCCTGCGGCACTGCTTTTGTAGCGTAGTCACCCAAGCCTTATTCTATTTGCCGATGCAGAACTGGCTGAAGATCTCGTCGAGTATCCCTTCGGAGCATGTTTCGCCCGTGATCTCGCCGAGACGATGGAGCGCTTCGTGGAGTTCGAAGGCGAGGATCTCGGGATGGGCTTCCGTCTCGAGGCCCTCTATTGCGGCGGTTATGTTGGATGAGACCTTCATGAGGATGTTCCTGTGACGAAGGGTGGTAATGAGGAGAGAACCCTTTTGCCCGTTTTTTTCAAGAGCTGAGAGTATTGAAGACCGAAGATCGTTGAGGCCTGTCCCTTCCTTCGCAGAAACATGTAATAACTGTTTAATACCCTTAGAAACTAATATGTTATGGTCTAATATTTGTGTCACATCGCATTTATTTATCACAACTATCTTATTATATTGGTTAATATCCCTATAGACCTGTTCATCGTCGGGGGAATAGGGGAGAGAACCGTCGAGGACCCAGAGGATAAGGTCTGCCTCGGCCGCCTCTTCTCTGACCCGGCGGATGCCCTCCTCCTCAACGATATTCTCAGGTGTCCGTATGCCGGCGGTGTCGATGAGACGGACCTTGGTCCCCTTCAGGTAAAACGTTTCTTCGATAAGGTCGCGCGTAGTTCCCGGCAGGGACGTGACGATGGCGCGCTCCTGCATCACGAGGGCGTTGAGAAGACTTGATTTCCCCACATTCGTCCGGCCGAAGATGAGGGCGGTGAAGCCCTGTTTCAGGGCTTTTCCCTCGCAGTATGATGATATGAGCCCGTCGATCTCACACCTTGTTTTTGTCAGTGATGCGAAATGCTCCGACAGATCTATCTCAAGGTCCTCGTCGGGAAAGTCGATGGACGCCTCTATGGACACGAGGGCCTTTTTCAGTGTTTCCCCGAAGAGGCGTACCTTTTTGGACAGCCCGCCCTTCAGATAGGAAAGGGCATATCGCAGTTCGTCGTCTGTCTCGCTCCGTATGACGTCGAGGACCGATTCCGCCTGAACGAGGTCGATCCTGCCGTTGAGGAAGGCTCTGCGCGTAAACTCTCCGGGCTCTGCGAGGCGTGCGCCTTCTCCCAGCAGGACATCAATTATGGCCCTCTGTGCCGCAAAACCGCCATGAGAATGGATTTCAACGATATCTTCGCGTGTATACGTGGCGGGAGCTTTCATGAGAACCGCGAGGACCTCATCTATCTCCCGGGAGTTTACGGGATCTACGACATGCCCCAGTTGAAGCCTGCCGTGCATGGGCTTCCGCAGGGTCCTTTTCCGGGGCCTGAAGACCTTTTTCAGAATGGCGCGCGCGCCGGGTCCGCTGATGCGTATTATGCTGATGCCGCCCTCACCGGGCGGTGTCGACACGGCACATATGGTGTCAGCGTTTTCCACGCGAATTGCCACGGAAACCTCCCCGGGCGTTTCCCCGGGGCCCTCCCCGATCGCTTCCAAAGGTGTTTCCCGTTGGAGTAATGACGACCCTCTTTATGTGTCCCTCACCCTCACTTTTGGTGGTCACACCTTTGTTGTGCTTGAAGAGTGTGTGGATGATGCGTCGCTCGTAAGGGTTCAAGGGGTCAGTTTTGAGGTTCTTCCCCGTCCTTTTAGCTTTATCGGCGAGACGTTTAGCCATAAGAGTCAAGGTCTTTCTCCTTCTCTCTCTATAACCATTTATATCTACTAGTAATTTGAGATTATGCTTGAATTTCTTCGCCACCGCCAATCTCAGGAGATGCTGGAGCGCCTCGAGAATCTCACCATCCTTGCCGATGAGGACATCACCGTTGTCGCACTGCACGAGAAAAAGTATCCTGTCCGTCTTCTCGCTTATATCCGTCACCATGATCTGGAATTCAAGTCCGACGTGCCTGCCGAAATCCTTCAGGAAGGCCTCTCCGAACTTCTGCGCAGTCTCCTCCGATGGATCCTGGCCGGAAGGAACGGTAGTGACTGCCGGTTTTGGCTCCGTTGCCGTTTCCTCCTCCCTTTTCCTCAGTTTCACGGTGATTCGTATCTTTTTGGTGCCCAGGAGGCCGAGGATACCCTTTGTGTCAACCTCTTTGACATCGATATCAAGGTCCCTCTCGTCGACGTTCAATTCAAGGGAGGCCTTTCTGACGGCTTCTTCGTACGTTTTCGCTTCGAACTCGAACGTATCCATGTGTCTTCCTCCTTACCGGGCCGTCCTGGTCTTCTTGTTGATGTAGTACTGCTGTCCTATGGACGCCACATTATAGACGAGCCAGTAAAGCACGAGTCCCGACGGGAAGCCCCAGAAGATGAAGGTGAAGACGATGGGCATGAACATCATCATCTTCTGCTGCATCGGATCGGTGCTCGTCGGTGTCATTTTCTGCTGTATGACCTGGGTCACGCCCATGATGAGCGGCAGAAGCCTGATAGGGATCGTGTATCCCATGACGGCGAAGGAAAAGAGGTCCTCCGGCGCCGACAGGTCATTGATCCACCAGAGAAAAGGGGCGTGTCTAAGCTCGATGGCCCCGGAAAGTGCCTTGTAAAGGGCGAAGAATACAGGGATCTGTGGCAGCATGGGGAGACATCCGCTCATCGGGTTAACGCCACGCGATTTATATATCTGCATCAGTTCCTGATTCAGCCGGGCCTTGTCGTTCTTGTACTTTTCCTGCAGTTTCTTGATCTCCGGCTGGACCGCCTGCATTTTGGCCATATTCCTGAAGCTCATGACGCTCAAGGGGTGAAATATTATTTTGATGAGGATCGTAAGAAGGATGATGTCGATCCCGTAGTTGTGCGTAAAGCGGTTGAAGAAATCAAGAAGCCACACAAGCGGTTTGGCGATAACGTCAAACCATCCGAAGTCAATGATCTTTTCGGCCTTGACGTTGAGGCTTGCCAGTATGTTGCCCTTTTTCGGGCCGAAGTAAAGCTTGCCCGCAAATTTGTTCGATGCCGGCGCGAGACGGATATAAGGTATGTTCTTGTCGGTCTTTCCAATGGAAAGCCCCGGTTTGGTGTCCTCCGAAGGAATGTAGATGAATGTGAAGAAACCTTCGTCAAAGCCTGTGTACTGGTAATTCTTATCGAAATTGAGAGTTTCGTTGATCTTATCGATCTGGTTCAAACTTTTTCCGTCAAACACGAAAGGACCTTTGAAGACGTAACTGGATTCGTTCTTGTCGGATATGACCGCAAAATCCGCCTGGACTCCCTGGGATTTCGATTTCTCGATATCCACGGAAATGCCGATCGTGTATGTGTCGGGGTAGAATGTGTATGTTTTCTGCAGCTTCGTGCCGTTTTCGAGGGTCCCCGTCATGATTATGGATGCCGGGCTGTCTGTCACGGTGAGGCCGTTCTTGTCAGACTTGAAATAGGTGCGGTCAAAGGACCCGTTCTGGTGAATGGTGGGGCTGTAAACGTAGGGTTTTACATTCTCCACGATCTCCTTTTCCGCGGTTCCCTTGACAGTTGCCTTGTAGTCCTTGAGCTTGACACTCGATATCCCACCCCCGAGATCGGTGAGTGTGACATCAAGATAAGGTGTCGATACGGCTATGGTCTTGTTGACCTGTTTCTCCGTCGGCTGTGCACCGGCGGCAGGAGATGAGGATGCCCCCGGTGTCTTCTGGGCGGCATCGGTCCGGGCAGCCGGTTTTTGAGCCTCACCCTGGGGCGCGGACTCGGTTTGAGCCTGCGGTTGTTTCGGTGCTTCCTTCGGCATGAAATACGTCTGAAAGACGAAGAGCATGGCCATCGTCAGCACAAGCACGATGATAGTGCGTTTATCCATTCGTTACCTCCGTTATGGTACAGGGTCGTATCCGCCCGGAAAGAACGGATTGCATTTCAATATGCGCTTGAGCCCCAGGAGCGTACCTCTCCAGACACCCTTTTTTTCAACAGCTTCGATCATGTACTGGGAACAAGTCGGATAGAACCTGCATTGTACGGGTAAAAAGACAGAAAAAGTTACCCTGTATAAGTTCACGAGGAAAATAATAATCTTTTTCATTACCTGATGCTTGTGCGCGATTTCATCGAAGAGAGGAGGGTGAGTAACTCCGGTTCCATCTTTGTCATGGTCAGTCTTTCCGGAAGCCCCTTGACCCTGATAAGGCTATTCGAATCTTCCCTGAAGAGGTCTTTATGTAAACGGAAGAACTCCTTTACGATCCTCCTCACTCTGTTGCGCACTGCTGCAACCCCCGTTTTCTTACGTATAGTGACGGCAAACCTTCTGATACTGCACCGGTTGTCTGCGGCGAGCAGGACGAAATGGGCCGTCTCTGAACACTTTGTCCATGCTGCAGCGCGAAAGTCCCCCCTCTTGAGCCTCTCTTGTTTCATCAGGGTGCAGGTCATCAGGTATATTCTATTGACGGCAGTTGTCTTGAGCAGCTGCCGTCAAAGCCCTTATCGAATTCCTGTCGGTCGGTTTAGACAGAGAGGTTTTTCCTGCCCTTTGCGCGTCTGCGTCTAATGATATCCCGGCCCGAAGCGGTTCTCATTCGCACGAGAAAACCATGCGTTCTTTTTCTGCTTTTGTTATGAGGTTGATAGGTTCTTTTCATCTTTCGTCCTTGTTCTGATTTGAAATTATTACTTAAACATAAAACCAGTGGGGAGTCAAGACGAAGAATGGGATTTGTCCCGCGGGCAAACCCGCATACGGGCACACGGGTCTATGCTTCGCGCAAACGGGCATACGGGGTAAAGAGGTGGACCGGCAGACTGCCTATTAGTTCTTGATTTCTTGGGAGGAGCCATGTTAAATTCACTGGATTTTAAACGATTTTTGAGTGTCGAAAGGAGCTTTCATGAAAAAGTACGAGCCTGACGCGATCAGGAATGTTGGTATTTTTTCTCATGGGGGAGAGGGTAAGACCTCGATCGTTGAGGCCATGCTCTTTCTGACCGGTGAGAACACGAGGCTTGGGAGCGTCGATGAGGGTACCTCACTGATGGACTACGAGCCGGAGGAAGTGGATCGAAAGATCACGATATCGTCCACTCTGGCCTGTTTCGAATGGGCCAAGAGCAAGATCAACCTCCTCGATACTCCCGGCGACGACAACTTCATTTCCGATGCGAAGCTCTGCATGAGGGTCGTCGATGGGGCCGTTATTGTCCTGAGCGCCGTTTCGGGTGTGAAGGTCGGGACTGAAAAGGTGTGGGAATATGCCAATGAGTTCCGTGTGGCCGCCGGTATCTTTGTCAACAAAATGGACCGGGAACGCGCCGACTTTATCAGGACCGTGGAAGACATTCAGAAGAACTTTACTGACAAGACGTGTCTTGTCGTGCAGATACCGATCGGTCAGGAAGAGAATTTCAAGGGGGTCGTAGACCTCCTTACCATGAAGGCCTTTGTTTTCAAAGACGATGTTTCCGGCGCATTCGACACCGTCGATGTACCGGCGGAACAACTCGACCTTGTTGGGAAGTATCGTGAAAAACTCGTTGAAACGGCCGTGGAAATGGATGATGAGGTCATGGAGCGGTACCTGAGCGGGGACGAGATAGGCGCCGAAGAGATCGAGAAATGCCTTAAGGCGGGCATCGCCGACAACAAGATCGTTCCCATTTTCTGCGGTTCCGCTACCCGGAACATTGGTGTCAGCACACTGCTTGACGGCATCGTAAAGCTTTTTCCGCCCCCGACGTTCAAGAAGGAGATTGAGGGGATCAACCCGAAAACAGGCGAAAAAACGGTGCGCGAGTCATCAGACAACCAGCCTTTCAGTGCCCTGGTCTTCAAGACCATTACGGATCCATTTGCGGGCAAGTTGACCTTATTCAAGGTTTATTCGGGCGAAGTTCACCCCGACATGACGGTGTTCAATGTTAACAAGGAAGAAAAAGAGCGGATCGGTCAGATATTCTCCCTCATAGGGAAGAAACAGAAGCCCGCAGGCTCGGCAAGCGCCGGCGACATTGCTGTCGTGGCAAAGCTGAGGGAGGTGCAGACGGGTGATACCCTCTGCGACGAAAAGTCACACATCAGGTATGAGGGAGTGACGGTGCCCAGTCCGGTCATTTCATTCTCGCTGCAGCCCAAGGCGAAGGGCGATGAGGATAAGCTCAATACCTCACTGGCACGGCTCATCGAAGAAGACCAGACGATAAAATATTCGCGCGACGACCAGACGAAGGAATTTCTCCTCTCCGGTATGGGTCAGGTCCATATCGAGGTCATCGTCGAGAGGATGAAGCGCAAGTTCGGCGTCGAGGTTGAGTTGAGAGACCCGAAGGTCCCATACAAGGAAACCATAAAGGGAACCACTAAGATACAGGGAAAATACAAGAAGCAGTCCGGCGGTAAGGGTCAGTATGGCGACACCTGGCTTGAGATGGTTCCCAAGCCTCGCGGCGAAGGTTTCGAGTTTGTCGACAAGGTCGTCGGCGGAGCGATCCCCCGGCAGTATATACCCGCCGTCGAGAAGGGTATCGTGGAGGCCATGAACCAGGGTATCCTGGCTGGCTATCCCGTCATCGATTTCAAGGTTATCCTCTATGATGGGTCCTATCACGACGTCGATTCGTCGGAGATGGCATTTAAGATCGCGGCGTCAATGGGGTTCAAGAAGGGCCTCGAAATGTGCAAACCGGCATTGCTCGAACCCATCATGAAAATGGAGGTCATTGTACCCGACGAGAACATGGGCGACATTATGGGCGACATGAACTCCCGCAGGGGCAAGATCATGGGCGTCGAGACCAGGGGGAGCAACCAGGTGGTCAAGGCGGTGGTGCCCATGTCCGAGGTGCTGCGGTATGCCCCCGACCTGAGGTCTATGACGGGCGGCAGAGGTACCTTCACCACGGAATTCTCCCACTATGAAGAGGTTCCCGCACAGATCGCCGACAAGATAGTGGAGGCGGCAAAGCGGGAGAAAGAGGCACAGGAGAAGTAACCGCGTGCAGACGCATACAACAAGTACAAGGAAGGGCCCTGCAAAGGGCCCTTTTTATTGGTTCAGTTTTAGAAACCGGTCTCTGAACCGTATTGAGGAGGAGAGATGCGGGCTGTTATCCAGAGAGTAATGAGCGCTTCTGTTGATGTAGATGGACGACGCGTCGGACACACGGGCCCCGGTCTCCTTGTTTTTCTCGGTATCGGAAAAGGGGATACAGAGAAGGACATGGACTGGTTGATCGAGAAGATCGTGAATCTCAGGATCTTTGAAAGGGAGGACGGTAAGTTCGATGAATCCCTCCTCGATACGGGGGGTTCACTCCTGCTGGTATCACAGTTCACTCTCTACGGCGACTGTGCGAAGGGAAGGCGCCCTTCCTTTTCTGACGCCATGCCATCGGGTGAGGCAAAAGCCCTCTTCGAGACCTTCGTGCAAGGGGCGAAGCTGCGCGTCGCCGATGTGCAAACCGGTGTTTTTCAGGCACATATGGAAGTGGCCCTTATCAACGACGGTCCGGTAACCCTGATCATCGATTCCCGGAAATAGCGGGTAGGCCACGGGTGTGACTTAGTATGACATAGTGCTCAACACGGCAAGCGGCGCCGCTTTTCGCGGTCTCAAGGTCATCCTGCCCGTTGATGGCCCTTCAGCCGAGAACCTGCTTGCCGAACAATACACCGTCTGGCATCTCCTCAACGCTCCAAGGGTTTCCACCCCGACAACGGTAACGCGTATGGATATGATGACCTTCCGGCAGGAAGAACGTTAGAGGTTCAGCTGTGCCCACTCCATCCTTTCTTCGGGGGTAGCGAAAATCTCGGCAGGGGCGGCGTTTACGTGGCGGATGCGTTTCATGAGGCCGGCCCTGTTTGCCATCTGGATGGCGAGGCCCGGACGGGCGTTGAGCTCGAGGAGAAGCGGTCCCCTGTCTCGATCCATGACCACATCCGCTCCCACATAGCCAAGGCCTGTCATTTCCAGGGACCGCGCCGCCATGAGGAGCGTTTTTTCCCAGTACGGTACCTGTATCCCGCTCACGGGATTTCCCGTGTCGGGGTGATGGGTGACGATGGCTGATTTATGGACGGCGGTAATGGTGAGGCCGCTGCCAAGGTCTATTCCTGCGCCGATTGCACCGCCGTGGAGATTTGCTTTGCCGTCCGAGGAGGTCGTGGGGAGACGGACCATGGCCATGATGGGAACACCGCGATAGACGATGACCCTGATGTCCGGCACTCCCCGGTACGTGACGGCGGCGAAGACATCGTCGGGATGGATGAGAGCCTCGATGATAGCCTGATCATCCTGGCCCTCAAGTGAGAAGATACCCGAAAGGATGTCCGTTATGTGATATCGAATATCGGGAATAGTGATCGTTTTACCGCTCTCGGTGATCAGGTCGTTCATTCTCTTTTCTTTCACGAGAACGATCCCGCTGCCGCCCGACCCCCGGGCGGGTTTGACAACAAAAGAGTTCCTGTCGCGGATGATGGAGTCAAATTGCCTGACATCCCCGTGTCTCTTTATGACACCGTACAGCTCCGGCGTGGGGATGTTGTGGAGAGCGGCCAGTTGCTTCGTGGCCACCTTGTTGTCAACAAGGGGAAACCGCGAGCGGGGGTTTTGAGCCATGATTATCCCGGCATTCCGGTTGTTCATGCCGAGGACCCCTGCTTCGTAGAGCCCCTTGAAAGGATGCGGTATCATCGGTCGGCAGCACTCCGCAAAGAGCGGAAGCGTATCAGCTCCGACAGGCGGTACCCGGTATACCGGCCGACGAGGATCTGCAGCCCCATGATGAAGAGAAGGAGTTCAGGATAGACGAAGAAGGTTATCTGCAGGACCTCCCATTGTATGATGAGGTAGGTGATCACCGAGACTGCGGCGCTTCCGACAGCCGTTTGCAATGCAGTCCTTATGCCATGTTCCTCGACGACGACGAAGAAACGCTCTATCGTCATGGTGAGAATGACAAAAGGAAGGAGGCCGACTGCCATGAATTGCCTGAGCCCGAACCTGTTGCCCACGAGAGCGAGTATGATGAAACAGAATATTACGAGGCTGACGAGGACGGACATTCTGGGAATGAGAAGGAGCCGCATCCTGTTCAGGTATCGTCGCGCCATATATCCGATGAAGGTTATCGCTGCAAAAATGGCGAGGCCGTACACGAGCCCCGTGCTCCTGAAGGCGAGGGCCATAAGCACAGGCATGAATATCCCGAAGGTCTGGAATCCGACAATGTTGCGAAGCAATGCGATGAGAAGGGTGCCGAGGGGCACAAGGAGCAGTATCCTGAAGGTCTGCTGAAACTCGGGCGGGATTCGGAAAAGGGACCACACGTCAAGGAATCTGTTGGACCGGCTGATCCTCTCGAAAAAGATGCGCCATCTGCTTACAACGTCCCGTGTCAGCTCGAATCGCTTCATCGAGAGTTTGCTGTCGGAGATCCTGACGGCGGACATCCCTCCGACACTGAGGGGCAGGAACTTCTTCGCGGAAGAGACAACCTCCATGCGTTCCGGGTCGATATGTTCCCAGTTCTGCCCCGTCCACGCCTCAACCCAGCGTAATGTGGTGCCCACAACCCCTTCGACGAGGTCCACGCCCTCTACGGTCCTCGCAGGGACATTGACGGCAGCCAGAAGGATGTGGAGCCTGGCGATATCGTTGTACCCTTCCAATGCTTCATCGACCTTCAGGAGGTTGGCGTCATTCCCGGAACCCGCAGCGCCGACCTTCGCGAATCCAAGGACTACCTGTATCCGCGTGGAGAGATTCAATGTGCGCCATTGACCCGTCAGATCCTCGATGCGTGCTATCTGTTGATCTGTCACACCGTACGGGTAAGAACTCCGGGGTGGCACGACACTTTGGTCCGTTCCTTTATGCTGGAAGAGGACGGCGGCCCTGTAGGATATGTATTCACTGTTCCGGTCCACTCTTCCCGACCAGGCGCCAATGCGGTTATCATACTCCTTGAGAAGGTTGAAATTCATCGATCCCGATCCAATGGATTCTTCAAGGATGATCTGGCCGTGCTGTTGCGACGGCAATGACAGGAGAAAAAGCGGATCTTTGCCGGTGCCGTGCAGCACTCCGTCGAAGCGAAAGGTCCATACGTAATCAGGCCTGGCGGGAGTAAGCGGATAACCCAGTGAGACGATCCGGTAGGCGACAATGAGAAGAGATATGACAATAAGCCCCAGGGCGGCGGCCAGTGCGGGACGTTTCACCTGTCGGCCTCCGTGTCTTCACTCAAGGGAAGTGTCGTGAAGGACTGCGAAGTATCCACGAGGAAGTTGCCCGTGATGACATTTCTGCCGATGATCATGGGATATCTCATATGTGAGCGATCGTTGAGATTTACCCGGGCCCGCAGCCTTTTGGAAGCGATGCACAGCTCCATTTCCACGACCGGCCGTTTTTCACGCGATTTGGACGTTCGGATATGCCTCCAGTCAATGATGGGCAAGGTGATGGTGGAGCCTCCCCATCGGGCAGGAAGGGTGAAGGTGACCACAGAACCTTTCACGCTCATGTTCCTGGCGTCCAGGGATGTTGTTGCGGCGCCCGTGTCGACACGTGCAGGGATCGTGAACCCGTAAGGCATTACGGTAACGTATTCCTCGGCTCCTATGACGGGCTTGTCTGTTACCGGCATGGCGAGACCCGGGAAGATACAGGTGAGGACCAGCAGAATGGGGATAAGGAGAAGTGGTGCATAATTCCTTCTTTTCCGGAAAACGTCTTGGACGATCACAGGATGTATTATAACACACGGCCTTTGAGCAATTGAGAAAAAAGGCGCGCTCCCGGCGGCCACATATGATATAATGGGCTGGTACAGGCGTGTGATATGACAACAGTGCGCGAATCTTCAGTAAACGGGATGTTCTATCCCGATGACCCGGTCCTCCTCAAGAAGGATATAGGGGCCTATCTGAAAGGGGCAGATCTCGAGCCTTTTTCAGGGCGGGTCCATGCGATAATCTCGCCCCATGCAGGCTACGTGTATTCGGGGCAGGTGGCCGCCTATGCTTACAAGGCTGTCTCGGCACTCGAATTCGATAGGGTTATCGTTGTTGCCCCGAGTCACAGGGCATATTTTGAGGGCGTTGCCGTCTGGGAGAAAGGAAGCTTCAGAACGCCCCTCGGCGACATAGAGGTCGATGCGCGTACCGCGGAAGAACTTCTCGAAACGAGCGCCATTTTTAATGTTAATAGAGACGTGCACAGGGGAGAGCATTCACTGGAAGTCCAGTTGCCTTTTCTCCAGTATGTCTTTAAGGATGTTCTTCTCCTTCCCCTGCTTATGGGTGCTGGGACGGAGGAGCTTTACGAGGCGGCCGCGACAGCGCTGGAGAGGGTGATCTCGGCTCGCCCGGGGCGTTCCCTCATCGTAGCCAGCACTGACCTTTCACATTATTATCCCTATGAGGCGGCCGTGAAGATCGATTCCGTCACGGTGGAACACCTCAAGAATTTCGATGTCCCCTCGATGATAAGGGATGTACGATCGGAAAAGGCGCAGGCATGCGGCGCGGGTCCGATGATAACCGCCATGATGGCGGCGAAGAAGCTGGGGGCGCAGGGCAGCAGGGTATTGAAATATGCCAATTCAGGCGATGTATCGGGAGACCGCAGCGGCGTCGTGGGATATGTATCGGCGATCTTCTTCGACAAATGACCGCCGCGGACGGATGATATGGCACTTTCACCGGAAGAAAGGGAGAAGCTTAAAACACTTGTCAGAGATGCCATAGAAGGTGTTCTTTTCGGCAAGGAAAGCTCTCCTGTCGAGTTAACGGAACTCCTCGAGGAGAAGTGCGGTGCCTTTGTCACTATCAAGAACAGCGGTGCCTTACGGGGATGCATAGGCTATGTCAGGGGTTATCTGCCGCTTCATGAGACAGTGAAGGAGATGGCAATTCAGGCGGCCTTCAACGACCCCAGGTTCTTGCCTGTCAGCAAGGATGAATGGAAGGACATTGACTTCGAGATCTCAGTCCTGACCCCGATGAAAAAGATCCGCGACATAAACGAGATAGAGGTTGGTACCCATGGCCTGTACATAGAGAAAGGGGTACATTCGGGACTCCTGCTTCCCCAGGTAGCGACGGAGCAGAAGTGGGACAGGACGGAATTTCTGGAATATACCTGTTACAAGGCGGGTCTGCCGAAGGATGCATGGAAGTCAGGAGACATCGATATCTTCGTTTTTTCCGCAGACGTTTTTTGAGAGACGGAACCGCACATTTCGGAGAAAATAAGGGTGGAGGAAAGGAATGATCGACAGGAAGACGCCCATCGAAGAGGTCCTTGAGAAATACCCGCAAACCGACCGGGTTTTCGAGGAGTTCGGCCTGGGCTGTGCCGGATGCGAAGCCGCACTTTTCGAGAGCATCGAGCAAGGGGCGCAGGTTCACGGTGTTGATGTCGACAGGCTCCTCGAAGGTCTTCTCAAGACCGTGCGAGAGGGTTAGGATATTGGCCGCCGCCGTCATCCGGACTCTATGAATAAGGTCTATTCCGTTATCCTTGCCGCCGGAGTGTCAAGAAGGCTTGGCTTCAATAAGCTTATCGTGAGGATCGACTCGGAGACGGTCATCCGCAGAGCCGTGACCCCATTTGTCGAGGCCGCCCTCGGGGAAGTGATCGTTGTTGCGGGTAGCGATGTTGTGCCCGTTGCCACGGCGCTTGAGGGTCTGGAGGTAAGGGTGGTTCGCAACGAAGACCATAGATGGGGGATGTCAAGCTCTGTCAAGGCGGCCCTGCCGTGGATAAAAGATGCGGGAGCGGTGTTCTTTCACCTTGGGGACAAGCCTTTCGTAAATAAGGGACTGTTGACCGCCATGATCGACAGGTACCGGGAAACCGACCGGAGCATCATAATCCCGATCCATGACGGAATAAAGGGCCACCCTGTGCTGATGAGCTATGGGCCTTACAGGGCGGAGATGGAACGCCTTGACGGCGACAAAGGTCTCCGCGAAGTTATAGAAAAGTACAGCACAGATGTGCTATTCATAGAGGGTGACGAGGGTATCCTGTTCGACATAGACACCGTGGAAGACCTTGAAGTTCTGAGAGAACGCGGATACAGGGTCGAAAAAGGTGACTTCTGAGACTATTGATTTCAGGAGGATTGAGAGGTGTTGGATAAAGGGAGAAGCATCACCGATCTGTCGGTGGTCATAAAAGGGGCAGGAGAGATGGCCTCCGGTATCGCCCACAGGCTTCACCGGGCGGGTATCCGGCGCATCGCTATGCTCGATACGGAAAGACCGTTGTGTGTGAGGAGATTCGTATCCTTTTGCGAGGCGATCCACGATGGTGTCGCGGAAGTCGAAGGTGTGACGGGTCAGCTTGCGGGCGATGTATCGCAGGCGGTCTCCATCTGGGGTACGGGCGGGATAGCCGTCCTCGTCGACCCGGGGTGGCGAAGCGTCTCCAGCATTTCTCCTGATGTTGTGGTGGACGCTATCATGGCCAAGAGGAACCTCGGGACGGGAAGGGACGAGGCGCCATTTGTGATAGGCGTGGGTCCCGGTTTTGCAGCTCCCCGGGACGTTCATGCCGTGGTGGAGAGCAACCGCGGCCACGATCTCGGGCGGGTGATCTATGATGGCACGGCTGAGCCTTACACAGGTTTACCGGGCGAAATGAAAGGCGTGGGAAAAGAGAGGGTGCTTCGCTCTCCTGCACCGGGACCGGTGAAACACGTCCGCCGGATTGGCGACGATGTGAAGAAGGGCGATCTCATTCTCTATGTCGGCGATGTACCGGTCTTTGCGCCCTTCGACGGGGTGCTCCGGGGCCTCATCCGTGAAATGGATGTCGACAGTGCCGAGAAGGTGGGCGATGTCGACCCGCGGGGCAAGAAAGATAACTGTCACACCATCTCCGACAAGGCCCGTGCCATTGGAGGGGGAGTTCTGGAGGCGATCCTTCATGAATACAGCGGAAACCCCCGGTAGGATGACAGCGGCGATTTGAGGACAAAGGTAACGTAGATGAGCATATTTCAGACTATCAAAGAGCACCTGGAGGCGGGGGACAGAGGTGTCCTCGCGACCGTTATCGGCCGGTCGGGTTCGGCGCCGCGCGATGTGGGGGCCCGGATGTACGTGAACGGTCAGGGAAGGTCTTTCGGAACCGTGGGCGGGGGATTGCTCGAGCGATACGTGCAGGAAGCCGCCGTGGAACGAAAGAATGAGAACAAGGCATCTATCTTCCACATGAAAATGGACTCCAAGACCGTTGCGGAGCAGGGCATGCTCTGCGGAGGCAATGTCGACGTCCTCCTTGAGCCTGTCACTCAGGCACATCGCATGCTCTATATCCACCTTGCCGAAATGGAACAGAGGGGGAGCAAAGGTGTTGTCGTGACAGCACTGGGCGGGGATGTTTTCACGAAGACGCTCATCGAGGAGGGTCTGAAGGTCACAGGAGATCCCCTGGATGAGGAAAGGGCCGCATATTATCTGGGCCTTGCCGTTGAGAAAAGGCCCGTAATTGTCGGCGAAGGCAGATTCGTTGTGGAACCCCTTTTCGATCGCGCCAGGCTTTACGTATTCGGGGCGGGTCACGTTTCCCGGTACATTGCGCAGATAGCGGGCATGGTCGACTTCAATGTGGTGGTTATCGATGACAGGCAGGAATATGCCAACGCCGAGCGCTTTCCCGAAGCAGAGGAGATCATAGTACAGGACTTCGTCGAGGCGTTATCTTCCCTGTCTTTTACGGGAAGTGAATTTGTCGTCATCGTCACGCGGGGCCATTCTCATGATGCCGAGGTCCTGCGGGCAGTCCTCTCCAGGGACGCTCGTTATATCGGCATGATCGGGAGTAAACGAAAGGTGAAGATGATATTCGATATGCTGCGTCAATCGGGCTTTGCCGAGGAGTCTATCTCCAGGGTCTATGCCCCCATCGGTCTTTCCATTCATGCCGAAACACCGCAGGAGATCGCAGTCAGTATCGTGAGCCAGTTGATCCAGGTGCGGGCTGAATAGAGGTTTACTGTGATGGACGACGACAAGATCTCCAAGAAACGGCCGGTGCGTACAGGAACTGAAGACAGCTCGCTGCCTACCACCTTCGACCCCCTGAGGAAATATCTCTCCGAGGTCTCGCGCTACAGCGTTCTCTCGCGGGAGGAGGAATTCGAGGTAGCGAGGAAGGTCTACGAGGACAAGGACAGGGATGCCGCAGAGAAACTTGCCATGTCCAACCTGAAGCTTGTCGTCAAGATCTCCCTGGAGTACTATAACACCTATCTCAATGTCCTCGACCTGATCCAGGAAGGCAACGTCGGTCTCCTTCACGCCGTGAAAAAGTTCAACCCCTACAAAGGGACAAAATTCTCCACCTACGCATCGTTCTGGATACGGGCGTACATATTGAAGTACATCATGGATTCATGGAGTCTCGTGAAGGTGGGAACGACGCAAAGTCAGAGAAAACTCTTCTACCGCCTTAACAAGGAGAAGCAGAAACTGGAGGCTCTCGGAATGTTCCCGGCGCCGGCCCTCCTTGCAAGCAACCTCGATGTGAAAGAAGAAGAGATCGAGGAGATGCAGAAAAGGCTCGCTTTTACCGATGTCTCCCTCGATTCTCCCATCCACGAGGAGGGTGACGATACCATGATGGACATGATGAAGGGTGGGGACGATGTGGAGGAGGTTGTTGCAGACAGGGAGAAAAGGGAGATCCTAGCGCTGAGGGTGAAGGAGTTCAAGAAGGACCTGAACGATAAGGAGGTCTTTATCTTCGACCACCGGATCATGGCTGAGGAACCCCTGACGCTGCAGGAGATCGGGGAGCAGTTCAAGATTTCACGGGAGCGGGCGAGACAGATCGAGAACAGGGTGATAAAGAAGTTCAAGGAACGATTCCAGAATGAGTTCCAGGAGCTTGATTTCTAGTCCATCCGCTACCTCCATCCCGCGGATCAAATCCCGGTCGGGAGCACCGTCCCTATCCACAGATTCAAGGTAATGTAGTATGAACTGACCATGAGCAGGCCCAGGAGGATCAGGAGGGCGCCGAGTACCTTGACGGCATACCGGGCGACGAAGCCATATCTCTTGAGGAGGATGAAAAGCTTGTCGAAGAGAAGCGACGAGATGATAAAAGGTATCGCCAGCCCAAGGGAATAGGACGAAAGCAGGTAGATCCCATGGGAAGTGTCCCCGGTCACGGAAGCCACGATGAGGATCGAAGAGAGCGCCGGGCCGACACAGGGCGTCCATCCCAGGGAAAAGGTCAGGCCCACGACGAAGGATCCCGCAAGTCCTATGGGTTTCTGTTTGAGCTGCATCATGTGCTGACGGTTGAAGAGAGATATCTTGATGATATCGAGGTACAGGAGACCGAGCACGATGAGAATGATGCCTCCGAGAGGTATGATGTAGACCTGATAGTTGGCGAAGAACCCGCCGATCAGGGACGTGGAGATGCCCAGGGCCACAAAGACAAAAGAGAAACCGAGGATGAAGGCGAGCGAATGAAAGAACACCCTTTTTCTGTGTTCTCTTGTGGGAGCCGCGACATCGCTGACGGTTATCCCGCTGACGTAGATGAGATAAGAAGGAACCAGGGGGAGGATGCATGGGGTGAAGAAAGAGAGAAGGCCTGATACGAAGGCGGCGAGGGCGCTGACGTTCATCGGTGACAGGCCGCCGGAATCCATGACTCGTATCTTATGGGTTTTCTCCTGAGGATGTCAAATGAAATATGCCGCCATTGATATCGGGACAAATACGATCCTCCTCCTCGTCGCCGAGAAGCACGAGGGGGAAAGGACGTTTCGCGACATCGTCGACATGTCGACCGTCGTAAGGCTGGGCGAGGGTCTTGTAAACTCGCACAATCTCAGCCGTGCCGCAATGTCCCGAACGGTCGACGGGCTAAGGCGATACATGGATATAGCAGAGTCACATGGCGTCGAACGGCTCTTTTGCGTGGGCACTGCGGCCCTCAGGGAGGCCTCGAACAGCGGTGAGTTCCTCACCTCCGTGAGAGACACCTTCGGCTTCGACGTTGAGATAATAAGTGCCCGTGATGAGGCGTACTATACCTATCTTTCCGTGCGGGACGACGATATGGTGCGAAATGCCGGGATGACCATAATCGACATCGGGGGAGGCAGCACGGAGATAATAAGCGGAACCGACAAGGACTTTGTCGGATACACTTCCCTGCCGATGGGAAGCGTCAGGCTTACCGATGCGTTTGTATCCCATGACCCGCCCCTCGAGGAAGAAATGGAGAGCGTGGCTTCATACATAAAGGAAAAGCTTTCCACGGTCGCCTGTACCCCCGGAAGCGTTCTGCTGGGGACGGGAGGTACGGTAACGAACATCGCCGCCATGGTGGCCGGTATTGAGAGGTACGACAAGGGGATCATACACGGTCTGGTGATGGAACTCAGGCAACTGAAGAAATTAATGGTTTCCCTGGCGGCACTGACGAGTGATCAAAGGAAGCTTGTGAAGGGAATGGAACCGGGCAGGGAGGATATCATCGTCCAGGGGGCGGTCATTCTGAAGGAGATCATGGAACACGGAAGATTTGACCGATGCAAGGTCAGTGCTGCAGGTGTCAGGTACGGGGTGATGTACGAGAGGTGTCTGGTCGGGTAGATCGTCTCGTTCCGATCCCCTCTTTTGGACACCCATGTTTTTCTATAGACCGTGGTGGTTTTTCGTGATAAATATCACACCATAGTTGTAACGCATTCTTCTGAACCTGAGAGACCAGAGTGAAAACGGTAGTAGAGATCCTTTCGAGGACACCTCAGATTTTTCAAGCGCTCATCGACAACATACCCAGTCCTGTCTATTACAAGGACTCGCGGGGTGTTTATCTCCTTTACAATAAGGCCTTCAGCGAATACTTCGGACTTACCGACGACCAGGTCATCGGTAAGGACGTTTTCCAGCTTCCCTTGAGGCGGGAAGAGGCTGAGGTCCATCATGCGATGGACCAGGAGCTTCTCGGCGAGCCCGGCGGTGTCAGATCCTACGAAATAAAAAGCGTCAGGTGCGACGGTTCCGTGCACTACGACCTGAACAAGAAGGCCGCGCTTTCAGGCGATGACGGAAGCGTCGGCGGTATCGTCGGTGTTATCATAGATGTCAGCGACCAAAAGAGAATGGAAGGGGACATCCTCAAGGCCAAGAATCTCCAATCCCTGGGGACCCTTGCCGGCGGTATCGCCCATGATTTCAACAATCTTCTCATGGCCATCGTGGGAAACCTTTCTCTTGCCAGGATGAACACGCCCGACAACGGACGGTTGATGGACTATCTCAACGAGGCGGAAAGGATCGCCTTTCTCGGAAAGTCGCTGACGCAGCAGCTCCTCACATTTTCCCGCGGAGGCAATCCGGTTCAGAGCATAATCCAGCCGGGCCCCCTTGTAAGCTCCGTCGCCGCCCGGGTTCTGCGCGGTTTTCCCGTGGATTGCGTCTACGACATCCCCCCCGATATCCTTTCCATCGAAGCCGATGAGGAACAGATCAGGCAGGTTATCGAGAATATCCTCAGGAATGCGAGGGAGTCCATGCCGGCGGGCGGGAAGATCACCATCGCCATAAGGAATGTCAGCCTCCCCCCGGAGGACAGGCTTCCTCTCATAGAAGAAGACTATGTGAGGATATCCATCACCGATGAGGGAACAGGTATTTTGCCCGAGGACATCCCGAAGATCTTCGACCCTTATTACACGACGAAGGGGATGGGGTCCGAAAAGGGGGTCGGCCTCGGCCTCGCCATCTCCTACGCCATTGTCAGGAAGCATAACGGCAGCATCTCCGTCGAATCGGCAAAAGGGCGGGGCTCCGTCTTTCACATCAATCTTCCCGCATACAAGCAAGAGGTGGGAAGGGAGGCGGCAGCGGCCGGCCGGCCGGCAGGCGTGCGTGAAGGCAGGGTTCTTCTCCTCGATGACGAAGAGATGGTCCTGGAGATAGGAAAGGAACTTCTCGAGTATCTTGGCTATTCTGTGAGGACGGTGCAGAATGGGGAAGAAGCGGTCGCTCTCTACAAGCAGGCAGCGGAGTTGAAAAGCCCCTTTGATGCCGTCATCCTTGATCTCGCCATCCCGGGGAGCATGGGTGGGAAAGAGGTCCTGCGGGAGCTCCTCCGGATCGATCCCATGGTCAAGGGGATCATATCGAGCGGATATCTCAACGATCCCGTCGTTGCCGATTACCGGGAATACGGTTTTAAGGAAGTGCTGACAAAACCTTACGATTCAATAGAACTGGACGAGAAGCTGAGGAAAGTCATTGGAGAAGGATAACAACCAATGACAGGATCACAGGACAATAACCAATAACCAAATCCCAATAACCAAACGAAAATTCATTACAGCCGGAGGCCTGTCTTTGCCTGGTCATTGGTTGTTATCCCTTTCCACCGTTAATTTCCTCCCATCGGTGCATACCGTGACGCATCCATCGCGATCGGTCCTGTACAGGGGAACCGACAGGAAAGCATAGCGGGCGATCGCCTCGCGGGAAGGTATTCCCCGGATGCCCGGGCCGACGCTCAGAACGGCCAATTGCGGCTTTATGGCGCGGATGAAGTGGGCCGTGCTGGAATGGCGGCTTCCATGATGGGGCACCTTCAGAACAGAGGACCGCAAAGGCGCCTCTGAAAGGACCAGCATCTTTTCGATGTCTTCCCCGATATCTCCCGTAAAGAGGAAGCTTTTGGCGCCGAAGGTCATTCTCAGAACGAGGGATGAATCGTTGAGATCCTCGACTGAAGTCTCGCCGGAGGGTGCGAGAACCGCTATGTCGGGGCCCGAAGAGAGGGGGAGCACATCGCCGGCTGTGAGAAGGAGCGAAGGTATGTTTTGTTCTCCCAGGATGTCCTGGATGCGCTTCATGTGAAGCTCCTGCGCGAGACAGGCGGCACCGGCAAAGGCGTTGACGCGAAAGTGCCTGAGAATGAATCTAAGTCCTCCCAGGTGATCCTCGTGGGGATGGGTGCTCACTACGTAGTCCAGGGTGGATATCTTTTTCGACAGCAGAACGGGGGCGATAACAGCCCTCCCTGTATCGAAGTCGCTGCCATGGAAACCGCCTCCATCAATAAGAAGGCGCACGCCCAGGGGCGCCTCGACGAGCATGGCATCCCCGAGCCCTACATCCAGATAGCTGACGCACAGGTCCTGGTTGTTAAAACGTTTCTGCCAGGTGACGTATGCGGTGACGAGGAGAAGGGGCATAACGAAGGCGAAGAACGCGAACCTTACGGATCGTCGCCTGATGAAGAGAAGGGAGAAAATGGCGACCAGATAAAGGAGCGCCTCGGGAAGGTTTGGCCGCACAACGGGATAGATATACCCCCAGTTCAGCCTGTCCAATATCGCAATGGTGACTTCGATGATCATTCCTGACAGGCGCAGCAAATGATCGCCGAATGGCGCAACAAGGCCCGCAAGGGCCAGCGGTGTCGAAATGAGGCACATAAGGGGAACGGCGATGAAATTATGGAGAAAGCTCAAGGGATTAAAACCGTGAAAATGGTAAAGGACAACAGGAAGTGTTGCCGCCGTCGCCGTCAGGCCCATGACCATCAACGACAGGAACCACCTGGCGAGGCGATGGACCTTTAGAAGAGCGGGCTGAATTATTCGGCTGACGAGGATGATAAAAAGCACGCCGCTGAATGTCAGCTGGAAGGAGGGAGAGAAAAGAGAATGGGGGAAGACCACGAGTATGGCAAGAGCGCTCAGGAACAGCGCGTTTTCCGTATGTCGGCTGCGCTCGAAGAAAAGTGCAAGCATATAGATGACTATCATGATCGTTGCCCGTATGGTGGGAAGGCTGGACCCGGCGATGAGCATGAAGAGGATCGCAAAGGGTATGGTGAGAAGGGCGGCGCACCTGCGATCAGCCCCGCTTTGACACATTCGGGAGGATATGCGGAAAGCAAACCTTGCGATGAGGAAAAAGAAGGCGGCGACGACCGCGAGGTGTGACCCTGATATGGAGAGGATATGCGATGTACCCGTTTCAAGAAAGAGGGTCTTTGTTGCCTCGTCAAGGCCCGTCGTATCACCAACTGTCAGTGCCTTGACGACCGAGGTATGCCGGGCTCGGCTCGCATCGATCTTCCCGGCAAGGTGCCTTCTCCAGCCGTCGATCAGTCTCTTTCCCGGCTGGATTGACAGTATATCGCCCCGTATCTCGCAGAAGGTTCCCTCAAGCTTCTTCACCCACTTCCACGAGATGTGATAGGGGTTCCTGAAGGTGACCACGATCTCCTTCAGGGAGCCGAAGACGGTCAGTTCATCCCCGATGGCCGCGGAGCTGTCGGACCGGAGGAGGGCCCTTGTGCCTGCAAGGTGCGATGGTTCTTCAAGCTCTATGATCCTGGAACCCCGGGACGATTCAATGACCCACCCCCGGTAGAGCGAAGCCTCCGGGTCGACAGGATAAAGCGGCTGGTTAAGAAGGGAGAGGGCCACTCTGAGGATTCCGGCAAGCACGAAGGCGGCGACAAGTGTTGTACCCGTCAGCCAGCCGCGCCTTCCCTTAAGCAAGAAAGGAAGGGCGACAACAAGGACACCGAGGGCGATCAGTATTGGGGCAAGAGTAAAAGGGCGGACAGCCTCCACATATATGCCTGCGATAAAGGCTAGGACGGAGACTATGAACAAGTCTTGAGGATACCCGTGAGGAGGAAGTGCGCATTCGTCCCGAGATCGGACAGGTTGCAGGGCTGCGGTTCAATGAATTCGACTATGTTCACTATCTCTGAGTGGATGAACTCTATGCGGTCAGGGCTCTCGCAATCAATGGTCTTTACCCTTTTCATGCATTCATTAATCACAAAGGATGGGGCAAGTCAACGGCGAAGAGACGGTGCAGCCGCGTGTTATAACCAGGAGGCCATTATTGATATAAGTGGCTGCCTGAAATCGCTCGACAGTATCGAAAGCCTTTTGATTATGCGCAGGCCTCCATTCTAGTGGTGTTTGCTCCTTTTCTCCTCATACATCAATGTATCCGCCCGGGCCATAAGCTCATCTATAGAGCAGGGGTTTTCAGGGTCATAGCGTGCTACTCCTGTGCTCAGAGAGAGTGTGTAGTTCATGCCTTCAAGCCTGTTGCGACCATCAATGGTATTGCGAAGGCGGTTTATGAGAGCTTCTCCGGTTCCATCAGCGGCATCTATTGCAAGTATGGCAAACTCATCCCCCCCCATGCGGCCTATGATATCTGATTCCCTGAATACCCCTCTGAGGACCTCTGCGGTTGAAATAAGCGCTTTATCTCCTTCCTTATGACCGAATATGTCATTGATCTCCTTCATCTTATCCAGATCAGCAAAGAAGAGAAGCATGCTCTTTTTTGTCCTCGCCGCTATCTTCAGCTGCTGCTCGGAGAGGGTGATAAACCCGCGCCTGTTGTACAGGCCCGTAAGTTCATCTGTAAGGGACATGGCGTGAAGCTGTTGTTCCATGTGCTTGAGTTCGGTTATGTCCCTGATCATGCCCTGATACCCCAGTATACTTCCATCATCAGCATACTTGACTGTCGCTGTCATCAGGCACTCCATCCCGGCACCACCCTTCTTGCGGAGTTTTATCTCATAATCCTTTACAGAACCCCTTTCCTCCATCATCTTCACGAACGTTAACCTATCATCCGGATTCACATAGGTATCTTTTGCATACAGGGCAAGCATATCTTCCTTTGTGTAACCGAACAGTTCCAGATAGGCCTGGTTGAAGTCGATGAATCTCCCCTGCTGTGTAGTGATATAGAGTGCGTCCTTCGAATCTTCAAAGAGGGCGCGAAACTTTTGTTCGCTTTTCTGCAGGGTTTCTTCCGCCTCCTTGCGCTCGGTGATGTCCCTCAAGATGCCTATTGCAGACCACCCGTCCTGCAAATATACGGCAGAGAGGGACAGTTCGATGGGAAACTCCGCTCCGTTCTTTCTGATAGCCACGAGTTCCAGGGTCTTTCCAATGGCGTTCCCTTCTCCGGTTTTCACAAAATGGCCCAACCCTTTTATGTGGGACTGGTAGTATCTCTGAGGTACAAGGAGCGCATGGAGTTCTTTCCCTACAGCTTCCTCGGTGGTGTAGTCAAAGATCCTTCCAGCCGCCTCATTCCAGTAGGTGATGATCCCGCAACTGTCCATCATGATGATCGCATCCCGTGCCGACATACTGATCTTTCGGAATTTCTCTTCACTCTCGCTCAGAATTCTTTCCATCTCCTTGCGGGTAGTGATGTCCTTAAAGGTCACTACAGCGCCCATGACCTTCCCATCCCTGGTGATTGGCATGCTGGAATACTCCGCGTGGAAACTGCTGCCGTCCTTGCGCCAGAGCACCTCGTCCGCAGTGTGGTTATCGGTGGTCCTGGCGTAAGAGACATGCATAGGACAGTCTTCCACCGGGTAGTTGGAGCCGTCCTCGTGGGAATGGTGGATGAGGCCGTGCGCATTTTGGCCCAGCATCTCACCTTCGGCAAATCCAAGCATGCGCAGGGCGGCAGGGTTGACAAAGGTCACCCGCCCCGCGGTATCGACCCCGAATATGCCTTCTCCGGCCGCGTCGAGCAACAGGCGTTTGTCTTCCTCGCTTTGCCGA
>JAQVWF010000027.1 GCA_028698615.1 Syntrophorhabdaceae bacterium | reverse complement strand
TGGGAAAGACACCGGGTAATGGCACTCGTCAGGGTGGTCTTCCCGTGATCTATATGTCCGATGGTTCCTATGTTCACATGTGGTTTCGTCCGTTCAAACTTTTTCTTACCCATAGAGGACCTCCGTGATATTTTTTATGGAGCCCATGAGCGGGATTGAACCGCTGACCTCATCCTTACCAAGGATGTGCTCTGCCGACTGAGCTACATGGGCGCCTTAAAGGTGGTAATATCCCAAGTCGCCGTGCAATATTATTAAGCAGAAACAACTCCCTACCCGCTTCCACTTTTTCAGCGGGCAACGACTTGTATCCGCCCGTTCATATGGAGCAAGAAGCGCTCCAATATCCGTCGTTGCTTCGGGGCGCCCTTTCGGCCGCCCACGTTTCGTCAAAAGGCCCGCGGGCTTCGCCCATGTTCCCCTTGACAGCGGGTACGGCTTTACCCGCTACGTGTGTCTCAGCGGTTGCCCGCCACGATTTTTGGAGCGGGCATCTTCACCCGCTCGATTTTTGGAGCGGGAAACGGGACTCGAACCCGCGACCCTCAGCTTGGAAGGCTGATGCTCTAACCAACTGAGCTACTCCCGCACACTTTAGTATTCTCAATACACTGCTCAAGAGCCTGAATAGCAATACGGCCACAAGCCCTTTTTCAAATGGTGGAGAGGGGAGGGATCGAACCTCCGAAGGCTTCGCCAACAGATTTACAGTCTGCCCCCTTTGGCCGCTCGGGAACCTCTCCATTTATAGCTGGTGATGGGACTCGAACCCGCAACCTGCTGATTACAAATCAGCTGCTCTGCCGATTGAGCTACACCAGCAAAATAGTTATTATACTACAAGAAACATGCCAAAATCAACATGAAGTTCTGTACGAACAAAACATAATTAATTAAAATATTTTGCCCCTCCATGTCAATACATTCCTTCGGAATTCACATTATACTTCGCGGGCTTCACAGGGAATGTTGACAATCAGCCGCAAAATGTAGTTACATAATACGCTTTTATAAATTAAGGAGGTGATGCCGTTATGGTATGCGCAACATTGAAACCGGGAATCGAATGCCTGTTCATGAAGAAGGCAGGGTGTTCGTACAGTGGAGGGAAATGCTTCACGGTCGTCGAGGCCTGTGAGGGATGCACCAGGATAGTCGAGTTTGAAACGGGAAAGTACTGTTCAAGTTTCCCCTATCCTGCTCAGAAATGGCAGAAGGGCTCTTGCTCGATGTCAACCCACGTGAAGAAAGGATCTAAGGCCGAAGAGCAGAAGATCAACCCGCTCAAGGCGTCCAAGAGGGCCGCCGGCAAGAAGTAGCGTCCACGGCCTGCTGATCGCTCGATCACACAACATAGCCGCCCCAATGAAAAGGTCCCGCGGATCTCGCTGGATCGTTTTGGTTGCGGTTCGTGCGCTTAAGACCCGGGTGTCGGGAACGATCCAATGCGGGGACAGGTTTTTCAATAATGCAGAACCATTTGACTTTCGGGCCGATGGATGATAAAAAAAGAAAAGTTTAAAGAGGAGGACAACCTTTGAGGAAGAATAAATCCGCCATCAAGCGAGCCGTACAGTCTGAAAAACGCAGGATCAGAAATTCCCACTTCAAATCAACGATGAAGGGCCGGATCAAGCGGGCCATCGGCGCCATCGACAGGAAAGAGGAGCAGGTCGAGACAACCTTCAGGGATGCCGTTTCCTCTATCGACAGGGCCGCCTCAAAGGGTGTCGTTCACAGGAACAACGCTGCGAGAAAGATCTCCCGGTTGTCCCGGAAACTTCACAAGAGCCAGCAGGCATAAGGCCGCGATCAATACTCCAGGAGCAACTGGGCACTGAACCGCCGGGCCAGCCGGGCCGAAAGTCTTCGGATGGCCTCCCGCCTGTTGTATTCCTCGGCAGTGTTCTGTATCTTGTAAATCTCTGAATCGCCAAGCGAAAACTGTTTCACGAGGATACCGGTCTTCTCAGAAAGGGAAACCCTCACCGTCACGCTTACCGATTTCTCAATGACGACGCCTGTGGCGTCCAGAGACGATGGTGATGTTGTGATGTCGATGATCTCGCCCTTCAGGACCCCGTCCGCCTTTTCATAGTTCAACGTGAAAAGGCCTGTCGATATGAGTTCCCTTGAAAAAGAATCCGTAACGGGCTGGGATATATGAGGCTCGTAGGTCAAATTCTTGAAAACCGGCACATATACCGACGTTATGTCGCCTCCATAGATGCCTTTGCCCCCGATGAGCTGGTAACCGCATGCCCCCATCATCATCAATGCGGCTGCCGCGAAGAGGATCAATCCTGCTCGTTTCATGTTATTACCTTTCATACCGCTTCCTTCTCCTGTTGTCGGCTGTCGCCCTTTGCCGATCATTTGTCCCTGCACCTATCCGCACACGATATTTACAAGCTTATTGGGGACTATGATCGTCTTACGCACGGTCTTTCCCTCAAGGTGCTTCTGCAGCTTTTCAAGAGCGAAGACCATATCCTTCAGAGTTTCCTCCCCCGCATCACGGTCCGCTTCGCAGGTATCGCGGAGCTTCCCGTTCACCTGCACGGCGATCATGACCTTTTCCTCTTTCACCAGTTCTTCGTTCCAGGCAGGCCACGACAGTCCGAGGGCGGCCACGTCACCTCCCATGATCTGCCACAGCTCGGAAACCATATGGGGAACGAAGGGGAAGAGAAGCCTCAGGATGGCCTCGATGGAGCCTTTGAGCAGCCCCTGTGCCTTTTCGTCGCGAGCTCCCTTCTCGATAAACTTGTACGTCATGTTGACAAGTTCCATGATGCTTGCGATGGCCGTATTGAGATGGAACCGTTCCACGTCATCGGTCACTTTCATGATGGTCTTGTGGATCTTGTGGATCAACTGTTTCTCATCACCTGCCGCACCCGGAAACTGGTCGATTGCCGCCACTCCTGCCAGGGAATGGGCGCGTTCGGCCGCAAGCCTCCAGACCCTCTGGAGGAAACGATAGCTCCCCTCAACGCCCTGGTCGCTCCAGTCGAGGTCCCGCTCCGGAGGGGAGGCAAAAAGGCAGAAGAGCCGCGCCGTATCGGCACCGTACTTTTCAATGAGATAGTTGGGATCGACGACATTGCCTTTGGATTTGCTCATCTTGGCGCCGTCCTTGATGACCATCCCCTGGGTGAGGAGGTTCTCGAAAGGCTCGCGGACACCGACGAGACCCAGTTCGTTCATAACCCGGTTAAAAAAACGGGAATAAAGCAGATGCAGGACGGCATGTTCGATGCCGCCGATATACTGGTCCACCGGCATCCAGTAATCGACGCGCTTCCTGTCGAGCGGGCCGTCCTGATAGTCGGCGCAGGTGTATCTCAGGAAATACCACGATGATTCGACAAAGGTGTCCATCGTGTCCGTCTCGCGCCGTGCCTTCTTTTTACAGATGGGGCAGTCCACCTCGCAGAATGCGGCATGGTCGGCAAGCGGGGAGCGGCCCACGATCTTGATCTCGAGGTCGATGGGCAGCACAACCGGCAGGTCCTTCTCGGGCACCGGAACGGTCCCGCAGTCCTCGCAGTAGATGACAGGAATGGGAGATCCCCAGTAACGCTGCCGTGAGATTCCCCAGTCCTTCAGCCGGTAATTGACTGTCCTTGTGCCGAAGCCTTTTTCTTCGAGGTAATCGATGATGGCCCCGATGGCTTCACGATTATTCATCCCGTTAAACCTGTCGGAATTGACAAGCACTCCTTCGTCTACATAGGCGCAGTCCATGGACTGCGCATCCAGTTCCCTGTCTTTCGGTGTAATTGTGACGATTACGGGAAGACCGTATTCCTTTGCAAACTCGTAATCCCTCTGATCGTGCGCAGGAACGGCCATGATGGCACCCGTGCCATACTCCATGAGAACGAAATTTCCCACGTAGATGGGTATTTTGCGTCCTGTCAGGGGATTGATGGCATATCTTCCTGTAAAGACGCCCTCTTTTTCAAGGCTGATCTCGCCCCGGAAGCTCCTGTCCTGGGCCTTGACCTTTTGCACGAAGGCGGCCACCTCTTTCTCCTGGGCTGTACCCCGGGAAAGCTCGATGGTCAGGGGATGCTCCGGTGCAAGGACCATAAAGGTAACACCGTAAAGGGTGTCTGGCCGGGTGGTAAAGATCGTGAAAGGCGACCCGTCCTCCAGAGTAAAATGCACTTCCACGCCATAGCTCTTGCCGATCCAGTTCTTCTGCATGCTCGTGACCTTTTCGGGCCAGCCAGGCAGTTTGTCGCAGTATTCGATAAGCTCGTCTGCATACCTGGTTATCGCGAAGAACCACTGCGTCAATTCCTTCTGTATGACCTCCTCGCCGCAACGCCAGCAATTTCCGCCTTCTACCTGCTCGTTGGCAAGCACGGTCTGGCATTTCGGGCAGAAATTGACAGGCGAACTCTTCCGGTAAACGAGACCCTTTTCATACATCTTCAGGAACACCCATTGTTCCCAGCGATAGTATTCAACATCGCAGGTGGCGACTTCCCGCCTCCAGTCGTATCCAAAGCCGAGGCGCTTCAACTGCTGCCGCATGTAATCAATATTTTCATGGGTCCATGTTGCCGGTTGTATCCCTCTTTCAATGGCGGCGTTCTCGGCGGGCATGCCGAAGGCGTCCCATCCCATGGGGTGAAGCACATTGAGGCCCTTCATTCTCTTATACCGTGCTATGACGTCGCCAATTGAATAGTTTCTTACGTGTCCCATGTGAATGTTCCCCGAAGGATAGGGGAACATTTCGAGGAGGTAATATTTTTGTTTGGACGGATCTTCATCAACACGGAATGCTTCGCGCTCTTCCCAGTATTTTTGCCATTTTTCTTCGATAGCGTGTGGTTCGTAGGGGTTCATCATGTTCTCCAAACGTGACAATCAATAAGGGGTCGGATCGTTCACTTCTCCAGCATCGCCCTGATGCGCAGCCTCAACGCATTGAGACGAATGAAACCGCCGGCATCCTTCTGGTCATACACGGTATCCGTGTCGAAGGTCGCGAAATCTTTCATGTACAGCGAATTCTTCGATTTTCGGCCCACGACGATGCAGTTGCCCTTGTAAAGCTTCAACCGCGCCGTACCGTTCACGGCCGACTGTATCTCGTCCGTCAGCGCCATGATGGCCTTCATCTCCGGCGAGAACCAGAATCCGTAATAGATGAGCTCGGCCACCTTGGGGATGAGGCCGTCGCGTATATGCATCACTTCCCTGTCCAGTGTCAGGGTCTCCACGGCACGATGCGCCGCATGGAGGATGGTGCAGCCCGGCGTTTCGTACACGCCGCGCGATTTCATGCCTACGAAACGGTTCTCCACGATGTCGACGCGCCCGATGCCATTGGCTCCTCCGATCTTGTTCAGGTGATCGACGATCTTGAAGGCGGACATCTTCTTGCCGTTTATCGCCACAGGGAAGCCCTTGCTGAAGGTTACCTCCACGTATGTCGCCTTGTTCGGGGCCTTTTCAGGGGAAACCGTGGTCTTGAACATGTCTTCCTTCGGCTCTGACCAGGGGTCCTCCAGGATACCGCCCTCGTAGCTGATGTGCATGAGGTTCCGGTCCATGCTGTAGGGTTTCTTCTTCGTCACCGGCACTTCTATGTCGTGCTTCTTCGCATAGTCGATGAGGTCGTCGCGGGACGTGAAATCCCACTCCCTCCAGGGCGCGATGATCTTCATGTTCGGCTCCATCGCGTAAAAAGTGAGCTCAAAGCGGACCTGGTCGTTGCCCTTGCCCGTCGAGCCATGGCAAACGGCGTCTGCCTTTTCTGCGCGGGCTATCTCGATCTGCCTTTTTGCGATGAGCGGCCTCGCGATGGAGGTACCCATGAGATAGTTGCCTTCGTAGATGGCATTCGACCGTATGGCAAAAAATATGAAATCTCTCGCGAATTCTTCCCGAAGATCCTCTATGTAAACCTTGGACGCGCCCGTCTTCAGGGCCTTTTCTTCCAGACCGACAAGCTCTTCCTCCTGCCCGACGTCGGCAGCATAGGCGATAACCTCGCAATTATACACGTCTTTGAGCCATTTTACGATAATCGATGTGTCGAGCCCTCCCGAATAAGCAAGGACCACTTTTTTAACCTTTTTCATCCTGACCTCCATTCTCTTATTCTACGAAGTCTTTGTCTGCCCCGCGAGAAGCCACTCGAGGAGGGCCTTCTGCGCATGCAGTCTGTTCTCCGCCTGCGTGAATATGATGTTGCTGAAGCGTTCAAAAACCTCGTCTGTTATCTCCTGACCACGGTAAGCCGGCAGGCAGTGCATGACGATGGCATCCCTGCGGGCCAGCCCGAGGAGTTTGTTGTCTATCCTGTAGCCCTTGAAGGCCTTTTTCCTCGAGGCCTTTTCCTTTTCCTGACCCATGCTGACCCACACGTCCGTGTATATGACGTCGGCGTTACGCACGGCTTCGGCGGGGTCGTTGGTGATGGACAGGTCGGTGCTGCTCAATGCCCTTTCCGTCAACTCCCTGTCGGGCAGGTAGCCCTTCGGCACAGCGATGGAAAGGGACAGCTTCATCAGAATAGCCGCCTCAAGCCAGGAATTGGCCACGTTGTTCCCGTCTCCGATATAAGCAACCTTCACGTTCTTGAGGCTGCCCTTGCATTCCTCGATGGTCTGCAGGTCCGCAAGGGTCTGGCAGGGATGGTACTGGTCGGAAAGCCCGTTGATGACAGGGATGGCGGCCCATTTCGCAAGGTCTTCCACCTTGTCCTGTGAAAACGTCCGTATCATGACGCCGTTAACATACCGGCTCAGCACGCGGGCCGTATCCTGTATGGGTTCACCGCGGCCGATCTGCGTTTCAGAGGGACTCAGGAACATGGCGTGACCGCCCAGCTGGTGCATACCTGCCTCGAAGGAGAGGCGGGTCCTCGTTGAGGCCTTCTCGAAGATCATGGCAAGGCTCTTGCCCGCCAGCGGCTGCCAGGGTTTGCCCGCCTGCCGCAATTTCTTCAAGTGCTTCGCCCTTTTCAGGAGCTGATCGCACTCCTTCCTTGTAATATCCAGTAGCTTGGTAAAGTCCCTTTTCACCCTTTCTTCCTTTCAAATATCCTGTTCGCTATATCCAGGAATATGTCGATCTCCTCCTTCCTGACCACGAGGGGGGGCACGAGACGCAAGGTCGTTCCCTTGGTGCAGTTGAGAATAATTCCTTCCTGCAGGAACTCCCTCGCTGCTGCGTCGGCGTCGATGGAGAGCTCGATGCCCCAGATAAGTCCGAGCCCCCTCACATCGACGATAAAGGAGAATCTCTTCTTGATGGCGAGAAGGCCTTTTTGGAGATACTTGCCCACTTCAGCGCAGTTCTTTATCACATCATCATCGATGAGGGTATTGAGGGTCGCAAGGACCGCCGACGATGCAAGCGGATTGCCCCCGAACGTGGACGCATGGGTGCCGGGCACAAAGGCTGACATGGCGGCATCGGTGGCCACCATGGCTCCCACGGGAAACCCGTTGCCCAGCGCCTTCGCGAGGCTCATGACATCGGGCTCTATGCCAAAATGCTCATAGGCGAAGAAAGCACCCGTCCTGCCGATTCCGGTCTGCACTTCATCGAGGATGAGGAGGATGTCCTTTTCCCTCGTGAGTTCCCTGAGTCCGGTGACATAATCCTTGTCCGCCACATAAACACCGCCCTCCGCCTGAATAAGTTCGAGCATGACGGCGCATGTCCTGTCGGTGATCGCATCCCTGACCGCTGGAAGGTCGTTGAATGGCACGTGGACGAAACCGGTCGTGAGCGGCTCGAACCCCACGCCGAACCTCTTCTGCCCCGTCGCCGCCAGGGTGTTGACGGTCCTTCCGTGGAAGGAGTTGTCCATGGTGATGATCTCGTGGCGCCCCTCCCCGTGCCTGTCCCAGGAATACCTGCGCGCGAGCTTGATGGCGGCCTCGTTGGCCTCCGCGCCGCTGTTGCAGAAAAAGACCTTATCGCCGAAGGAATGCTCCACGAGCATCTGGGCCGCCTTTATCTGCGGCTCCATGTAGAACAGGTTCGACACATGGAACAGTTTCCTTGCCTGCGCCGTCAGTCCTTCCACGACGTTCGGGTGGGCATGCCCCAGGTTGCACACGGCGATACCGGCGAGAAAATCGAGGTACCGCCTGCCGTTCACGTCCCAGAGCCAGCATCCTTCGCCTTTGGTTATGGCAATGGGAAAACGCGTGTATGTATTCGCCAGGTATTGCGTGGCCTTCTTTATTAATTCTTCCTGCATCTTCTAGTCTCCTGTGATCTCAGTGCCTATCCCGGAATCCGTAAAAACCTCAAGGAGGATGGCGTGGGGGATTCTGCCGTCGACGACGTGCGCCTCCCGGACACCTCCTTTGAGCGCATCGGTACAGCAGGTCACCTTGGGTATCATCCCGCCGGTGACGACCTCGTCGGCGACGAGCTTCTCTATCCCGGATCGCTTCAAGACGGAAATGAGCTCTCCATCCGCCCCCATGACGCCTTTGACATCGGTGAGAAGTATGAATTTCTCCGCCGAGAGGGCGGCGGCGATGCTCCCCGCAGCCGTATCGGCATTGATATTGTATGCCTTGCCGTCCACTCCGTCGGCGATGGGCGCTATGACAGGGATATAACCATGTTTGCTGATGTCCTTGATAATGGCAACATCCACGGACGTGATCTCGCCCACGAGTCCGACACTCTTGTCTTCCACCTGCCTGGCAAGCAGGAGCCTTCCATCTTTGCCGGAAAGGCCGATGGCCCTGCCGCCCATATCATTGATGTTCTTAACGATCTCCTTGTTGACAAGACCCGACAGAACCATCTCCACCACTTCCAGGGTCTTCTCGTCGGTGACCCGAAGGCCATTGACAAAACGTGTGGGTATCTGGAGATCCTTGAGGAGCCTTCCGATCATGGGCCCCCCGCCATGGACGATGACCGGGTTGATCCCCACATACTTGAGGAGCGCCACGTCCTTGGCAAACTCCTTCTTCAAGGACTCCTCTTCCATGGCCGCGCCGCCGTATTTTATGACGAAGATGGACCCGGCGAACTTACTGATATAGGGAAGGGCTTCCAGAAGCGTCTTTATCTTTTCGCTCATAATATCAACTCCGATAGTGATATCGTTAGAGAATGTACCTGCTCAGATCCTCTTTGTCCAGAAACTCTCCCAGTTTCTCACGAACATAAGCCTTCGAAACGTCGACCCTCTGGCCTTTCAGGTCCGGTGCCGTGAAGGAGATATCATCGAGCAGTTTTTCCATCACCGTGTACAGCCTCCGGGCACCGATGTTCTCCGTCATCTCGTTGATCCGCTGGGCTATGTCCGTGATCTCCCGGATGGCCTCCTCATCGAATTCCAGGTCCACTTCCTCCGTTTTCAGGAGGGCCCTGTATTGCTTGATAAGCGCGTTCTCCGGTTCCGTGATGATCCGGTAGAAATCGTCCCCGTTCAAGGCATCGAGCTCCACCCGGATGGGGAAACGACCCTGCAGCTCAGGGATGAGGTCCGCCGGTTTGGACATGTGAAAGGCCCCGGCGGCAATGAAGAGTATGTGGTCCGTCTTCACCATGCCGTATTTCGTGGTGACCGTTGTGCCTTCCACGATGGGGAGGATATCCCTTTGGACGCCTTCGCGGGAAACATCCGGCCCGTGCCCGTGATCTCGGCTCGCTATCTTGTCGATCTCGTCGAGGAAGATGATACCCGATTGTTCCACCCTGTCGACGGCATCGGAAGTGACCCTGTCCATGTCGATAAGCTTCCGGGACTCTTCCTGTATCAGGAGTTCGTAAGCCTCACCGACCTTCATCTTGCGCCGCTTGGTCTTCTGGGGAAGCATGTTGCCGAACATGTCCCGAAGCTGCATATCCATCTCTTCCATTCCCTGGGAAGAGAATATCTCTATCATGGGAAGCGCCCGGTCGGGGACCTCGAGTTCCACAAGGCGGTCCTTGAGACTTCCCGCCCGGAAACGCACGCGCATCTTTTCCCGTGACTGGTCGGGACTCTCCTCTTCCTCCGCCGCCGCGCTTTTCCTCTTCGGAATGAGAAGGTCGAGGATCCTCTCCTCCGCCATGATCGTGGCCTTTTCCTTGACCCGCTCATTCTCTTCCTTCTTCAGCATGTTCACAGAAAGCTCAGTGAGGTCCCTGATCATCGATTCCACGTCCCTGCCGACATATCCGACTTCGGTGAATTTCGTCGCCTCGATCTTGAGAAAGGGGGCGTTCGCCAGTTTGGCGAGCCTGCGGGCGATCTCGGTCTTGCCCACGCCTGTGGGGCCGATCATGATGATGTTCTTGGGCGCGACCTCGTCGCGCAGGTCCGCGGGTATCATCTGGCGCCGCCACCGGTTGCGAAGCGCCACCGATACGGCCTTCTTAGCCTTGTTCTGACCGATGATGAACCGGTCAAGTTCCTCCGTGATCTCCTTCGGTGTTAATTGTTTCATTAAAGTTCCTCTATGGTTACCCTTTCATTCGTGTAAATGCATATGTCCGACGCGATGGCCATTGCCTCCTTGACGATGTCCACGGCACTGAGCGACGCATGCCTGACAAGCGCCTTTGCCGCCGCCTGCGCATAGGGACCGCCGGAACCGATGGCCGCTATGCCGTCGTCGGGTTCGATGACATCACCGTTGCCGGAAAGGATGAGCGTATGGTCGCTGTCGGCAATGATAAGGAGGGCCTCAAGCCTTCTGAGCAGCCTGTCCGTCCTCCAGTCCTTGGCAAGTTCCACAGACGCCCGCATGATGTTGCCGTTGAATTGTTCGAGCTTCTTCTCAAAACGCTCGAAGAGCGTAAAGGCATCCGCAGTGGCTCCCGCGAAACCGGCAAGGCATTTATCGTGATAGAGCTTTCGGACCTTTTTTGCCGTGTGCTTCATCACGGTGGCGTTCATTGTGACCTGTCCGTCCCCCCCAATAGCAATTCCCCCGTTGTGTCTGACGCACAAAACAGTAGTGGCTTCCATTCTTTACCTTCTCGGATGGGATTTGTCGTATATCTCCATGAGTTTGTCCATGGAGACATGGGTATATCTTTGTGTTGTGGAGAGCTTGGAATGACCGAGCAGCTCCTGAATGCCCCTGAGATCGGCCCCGTTATCCAGCATGTGTGTGGCGAAGGAATGCCTGATCCCGTGGAGGGCCAGGTTCTTGAAGAGCTGCGCCTTGATCTGATGCTTCTTCATTATTCTCAAAAGCCCCCGGTAGGTGAGACGCTCACCCCGGAAATTGATGAAAAGGGCCTTGTCTATACTGAATTTGCCCATCTTCCCGACCATCTCGAGGTATTCCTCAAGGGCCTGTTTTGCCTTTTCGCCAAAGGGAAGGACCCTTTCCTTCCCGCCTTTGCCCATTACCCTCGCCCACATGCCCTCGAGGTGAAGGCCTTCCCTGTCCATGGCAAGGACCTCGCTCGCCCTCATGCCCGTAGAATACATGAGCTCAAAGATCGCCCTGTTGCGAATGTTGAGCCATCCATCCCTGGGCAGGAAATCGAGAAAGTGGAACATCTCGTCAATGGTGTAGAACTTGGGGAGATGCTTCTCTATCCTGGGACTGCGGATAATGAGAGCGGTGTTCTCGTCGATATAGCCCTTTTTCTTCATGAACCTGAAAAAAACCTTGATCGCAGAGACCTTCCGAGACAGCGACGATTTCTTGAGACCTTTGTAGATATCAACGATATAGGCACGTATTGTATCGTGGTCGACGATCTCGTCAGGCCTTTGCTCCACGAACCGGATAAAATCCTCGACATCGCTCCGGTATGCCCTCCTCGTGTTGAAGGCGGCCCCCTTCTCGTTGTCGAGATATTTGTAGAACTCTTTCGCGACAACCTTGATGGTCTGCTTGTCCATAGACCTATTATTGTATAATTTTCACGAAAATAATCAAGGAAATTCCCCTGTTGCCCGCATACGGCGCCGGGTCGGGGGCGCTTCCCCTTCTTCGCTCGTCGACATGGTCGACTCGACATCCTTGTCGATGCCCATGGCTACCTTCGACACATCTTGCCTGTAACCTGGAAACCGCTCCGCACCCCTCAGCGATGTAAGGTTCAGATATCATACGGGTATCGAAAAGGGTTTGTAATGGCACACAAGTTGCTTAAAGATAGAGATCACGATGACCGGATCTTCCAGTATGGCAGCAAAAAGTTTTTCGCTTCCCTTCCGGCCATCACACATAAACTGGTCAATCCCGAGGCTGTTCATGCCTCACGAGGGTTCAGGGGTTACCCCTTCCTCCCCTGACCCCTCCCCCCTTTTAAAACCGTTCAAATATTTCAGGTTTCAGGTGCAAGGCCCGAGAAAAGGAATTTGGCTCTTCTCTTTTGCCTGCAGCGTGAGACGGTCATTTCTTCTTCAGTACCAGTCTTATGGGTGCGCCCATGAAACCGAATTCTTCGCGGAGGCTGTTTTCGAGGTACCTTCGGTAGTGATCGGGCACAAGGCGGGGTTGGTTGGAAAAGAGGATGAAGGTCGGCGGCAGGGCCTTTGCCTGGCTGGCGTAGAATATCTTCACCTGTCTGCCCTTCTGGTAGGAGATGTCGTGGCGGGCGAAGAAATCGCCGAAAGCCTTGTTGAGAACAGCGGTGCCGATCCTGGTCGTCAACTGCTCGTAGACGGCGAGGTCCATGTCAAGGATGCCGTCTATCCCGGTCCCGAGCTTGGCCGAACAGAAGACCACGGGGGCAAAGGAGGCATGGGGAATTCTCTCATAGACCATGTCCCGGTAAGTCTCATGCGTGAACTGATCCGCTACGAGGTCCCACTTGTTGATGACAATGCACAGGCCTTTGCCTCTCGATAGTATGAGATGCGCGATGCTGCCTTCCTGGTGGCCGAGGCCTTCGGCAGCGTCGACAACGAGATTCACCACATCTGCACGCTCGATGCTCCTGACCGCGCTCGAAACGGAATACTCCTCCACCTTTTCGGAGATCTTGCCCTTTTTTCTCAAACCCGCCGTGTCGATGAGAACCAGTTCTCTTTCGTTGAAGATGATCCGGGAATCGACGGAATCACGGGTGGTGCCGGGAATCTCGCTGACTATCATCCTCTCCGAGCCCAGAATACAATTGGCAACGGAAGATTTCCCCGTATTAGGCTTTCCCACGAGGGCAATCCTGGTGATAGAAGTCTGCCCTCCAACTTCCTCCTCTTCTTCGCCGCCCCCTTCCTCTATTCCCGTGCAGACATCGTCGAGGAGGTCTCCGATGCCAAGGCCGTGGGCGGAGCTCACGGGATACAACGTATCGGCCCCCAGTTCATAGAAATCGACAAGACCTTCTTCGCGCTTCTTGGAATCCATCTTGTTTACAACATAAAAGACGGGTTTGTGGAGCTTTCTCAACATCCGGGCGATGTCGCGGTCGGCGGGCATTACGCCTTCCTTTCCGTCGAGAAGGAATATCACGGCCGCCGATTCCCCAAGGGACGCCTCGATCTGCTTCATGATGAGCTTCGAGAACCCATCCTCTTCAGACGACGAGAATCCTCCCGTATCGACAAGGAGGAAACTGCGCCCTCCCATATCAAAGGAACCATAGTTGCGGTCCCTCGTCACGCCGGGGGTGTCTTCCGTGATGGCCTTGCGGTACCCGATCACCCTGTTGAAGAAGGTCGACTTGCCAACGTTCGGTCTTCCCACGATACTGATAAGACGTTCTTTTTTATTCATCGTACCTCAATAGCACACTCAGTAAGAACCCGATAAGGGGCAAAATTGCAATGGAATAAAGAGCGACCGGCACGCCGTAATGGTCCGCGACAAGTCCGAGGACCGTCACGCCGATGCCGCCTGTCCCTATGGCAAAGCCTACCATGAGACCGGACGCAATGCCAAGTTTGTTGGGAAGGAGCTTCTGGGCCATGACGATGGTGACAGAAAAAGTGGAAACAAGGAGCATCCCCTGGACACCCAGGACAACGAAGAGGAACGCGCTGTTCTCGATCGCCGGTACAAACATGATAGGGAGGGTGATCGTGGAGAGAAGCATGGATGACCTTACAAAGAAACGATGGCCAAAGCGGTCGGCGATGGGAGCACCGATCAATGTCCCCGCCGCTCCGCAAAAGAGGAAGACAAAAACGAGCTTTCCGGCGAAGAGTGGGTCTCCCTTGAGATAGTCGATATAATAGAAAGGAATGTATGTCATAAGCCCGATCTGGGTCCAGGAACGCATGACGACGATAAGGATGACCATGCCCAGGGACACGTACGCCACCGTGGAGGTCTTCGGCGCATCCCTTTTCACCGCCTCCCCGTGGACGGCCACGGGCATCATGATGGTCCTGCGGTATGCGATGATGATGACCGCGCATAGAATCGCCGGCGCGACGATGACGGGCAACCAGGAAAACCCGTAAACCTCAATGATGTAAATGGAAAGAATGGGGCCCAGCGAGAAACCGATATTCCCTCCCACAGAGAAAAAGGACATGCCGGTGGCCGCCCTGTCTCCCGTAAAAAAATGGGCCGTCTTGTACCCTTCCGGGTGATAGGATGCCACCCCGAGGCCGCTAATGAACACAAGTCCGAGAATAAGGGCAAAATAGGGGGAATAGGGGAGCAATGAAAACCCGACGCCCGCGGCCACAAGCCCCAGGGGCAGCAGGTAGGCCATGGCCTTTTTGTCGGAAACATACCCAAAAACGGGCTGGAGTATGGAGGATGTAAAATTGGATGCCATGAGTATCATGCCCGCCATGGCATAACTCAGGTCAAGCTTCTCTTTGAGAAAGGGCAGGATGGCCGGAAGCGCCCCCTGATAGATGTCGACCACGAGGTGGCCCAGGGAGAGAATGAGTAGCACCTTGAGATCAAATTTCTTCATTTTCAATGATGTCCCTGAAGGTCATGAGGATCCTGCACGTCGCGCCCCAGATCCTGTCGCCGTTGTAGTGGAATGAGGTCCATCCCTCCCCCCGGCGTTTCGGTGTAAAATCCTCCCCCCTGAGAAGGCTGTAGGGAAGAAAGATGAGGTAGGCGACCTCCCGGGGGTTAGCAAGAAATTCGTACGGGTAAGGCATGACACCCACAAAGGGGGAAATGACAAATCCCGAATAGGTCCATGAATCGTCAAGCCTTCCGACGAGCTCCACGTCATCGAGCCGAACGCCGACCTCTTCCTCGGCTTCCCTGAAAGCGGTATGCCGGAGGTCCCTGTCGGTCGGCTCAACCATCCCTCCCGGGAACGAGACCTCGCCCTTGTGGTGCCGCACCTTGTCGCTGCGCTTCGTGAGCACGCAGAACACGCCGTCGTCTCTCTCGAAAAGGAGGAGCGCCGTTGCGGCCCTCAATGAAGGGTCGCATGCTATCTGCCTTGGTCTGTGGGTCAGGAGACGCTTCCTGATGGTCTCAAGCATCGCCTATTCTAACGTGAAGATGCCCGCAAAATCAATCGACTCCCCGGCCTTTGGCGGTGCAAGCTCTCCGCAACAATTACCGGGCGACGGCGAGACCTTTTACCAATCATTTCCTGTCATTATTATGACATCAATTCCGGCGGTCTGGGTCCACATTGAATAGGAACATGATCCGTTTCCAGATGAGGAGCCTTTCCATGTCCATTATCACTTCAGGCGCCTTTGACCTTTCCATCCTGCCGTATCTCTCACAGCTCTTGGCGAGAAGCTGAAGGCCTTCCCGGATGGATGCACTGATGTTCCCTCGGGTCCCCTTGATTCCTGACATCCTGTCGATTCGAGATTTCATGTCCGTGGATTATGCAAGCCCCATGCCACGACCGGCCCACAAAAAAGATTTTACTCTGCACCGTTTTTTGTGTAAAAATGAAGGCAGTATCTACGGTCACGGACATACCGCTTTTGAGGGATCTCTTCGGAGGGATTGTGGGAACGAAAAAACATAAGGGAGGGACACCGGACCTGCGGGACAAGCTGGTAAGCGATGTTGTAAAGAAAGTGATGGCCCTCCTCAAAAGTAAAGGATATCAACCGGACAAGGCGATAGTCGAAAAGACAACGAACGCGGCCATAGATGATTTTGTCGCCCAGTGGTATGAGATTTCCCTCGAAGCTATTGAACTGAAGGACGGCGAAGCCGATTTCGTTACCGATGACGAACTCGACGACCCCGAACTCATTCAGGAAGCTAAGCTGCGGGTCATAAAAGAGCTCTACGAAGAAACCCCCGAAGATTTCTACGAAACCATTGCCCAGAGTGCCATGGCCGGTCACTGATCACCGTTTTTCTTTTTCGACGGGCCCTCCTGTTCTCTTTCTTTCTTTTTCTCCATGGTCTCCGAGATCTCCGTCAGTCGTTTTTCCACCAGATAGTTAAGGGTCCCCTCCGGATAGGTCCCGTCTTCCAGCAATTCCCCCGCCGGAATACCGGTTAAAAGCTCCAGGCCTTCCTCCATGCCATCAATGGTGTAAACGCTGAAAAGTCCCTTGTCCACGGCCTCTATCACTTCATCACCCAGGACAAGGTTCCTTGCATTGCGCTTCGGGATTATCACGCCATGCGACCCGTCAAGGCCGCGCATCCTGCAAAGGTGGAAAAAACCTTCTATCTTCTGGTTCACCCCGCCTATGGGCTGAACATCTCCGTTCTGGTCCATGGAGCCCGTCACGGCAAAGGACTGTTTCAGCGGAACACCGCTGATGCTCGAGAGGAGGGCATAGAGTTCGGCGCAGGTTGCGCTGTCACCTTCCACCATCTCGTAAAGTTGTTCGAAGGTGATGGAGGCGGAGAGGCTTATCGGCTTCTTGAATGCATACTTGCCGCCGAGATAGCTCGTGATGATGAGGATGGCCTTTTCGTGGATCTTGCCGCTCATCTTCGTCTCGCGCTCAAGGTTGACGACACCCGCGCGGCCCATATATGTCTTTGCGGTGATCCGCGAGGGTTTGCCGAAGGCATAGTCGCCGATATCAAGAACGGCAAGACCGTTGACCTGTCCCACCTTTTCGCCTGAGGTGTTCACAATGAGGGTGTCTTCGAGCATCATCTCCTGGAGCCTTTCCTCAATGCGGTTCACCCGGAAGATCTTCTCCTTGAGGGCCCTCGTCACGTGAACGGCGCTCACGGCATCGTTCCCGTCCTTCTTCGCCCAGTAATGGGCTTCTCTTAAGAGGTCGGCAATGTCGCTGAAACGCGTCGAGAGCTTCTCCTGGTGGTCGGCAAAGCGCGAACCCATCTCCACGAGCCGCGCCACCGCCGTCCTGTCAAAGGGAAGGAGGTTCTCATCCCTCTGGCACTGGGCGACGTACAGGGCGTACTTGTCCATGTTCTCCCGGCTTCTTTCCATGCGGCTGTCGAAATCGGCCTTGACCTTGAAAAGTTCCCGGGAGTCCTCGTCGTATGCGTGGAGCATATAATAAAGATACGGGTTGCCTATGAGGACGACCTTAACATTCAGAGGGACAGCCTCCGGTTTGAGACCCGCAGCGCTGATGAGACGGTACTGCTCAAGGACATCCTCAATGCGGATCTCCTTGTTCTTGAGGGCCCGTTTCAGGGCCTCGTAGGAGAATGGGTTCCTCAAGAGTTCGAGGGCATCGATAACGAGATAACCTCCATTGGCTTTGTGCAGCGATCCGGCCTTGACCATGGTGAAGTCCGTCGTTGCCATGCCATACTGAACCTTGTACTCCATCCTTCCGAAAAGATTGAGGTACGTGGGGTTGCTCTCGTAGACGACGGGCGCCCCCTTGCTCTCTCCGTTGTTAACAATGACATTGACGGCATACCTGGAAAAAGAGGTCTCCGTCCTCGGCATTTTGAGAAAAGCGATGGGTGAGGGCTGCTCCTCGGTGACCTTGAAATCCTCGAGGTGGGTCAGTATGTCCTCCTTGACGTCCTCGAGATACCTTACGACCTTCTCCTGCTCAGCGTATTTCTTCTGGATAACATCGATCATGGGGCCGACGATATCGAGGGCAACCATCCTGTCGAGGCGCATGACCATTTCCCTGACGATCTTCTCCGCCTCTCGCAGGATGCGGACCACATCGTTCAATTTCTCCTGGAAAAGGCGTCCCGTCTCTTCGAGCTTCTTCCTTGTCTTCGGTTCGAGGGCGTCAAACTCCTCCTTCGACATGAGTTCCCCATCCTCCTTGACGGGAACGATTAGCACCCCCGTCGGGGTGCGCTTCACACTAAAACCTCTCTCCTTTGCCTCGGCATCGAGACGGGTGAAATATTCCCCCTGTTTCTGCTGGAACTCGTCAACGATCTTGTTCTTATGTGTCTCATACTCTTTTGATTCAAAGGCCTTAGGTATTTCCAGCTTGAGGATCTTGATCATCTCCTCAAGTTCCTTCTGAAAAACGGCACCCTTGCCCGGCCCGAAAGAAAGTGCAATGGAACTATCGGGGTCCTTGAAGTTATTAACGTAGCACCAGTCGGCAGGGGCTTCCTCGCCGGCGGCCTTATTCTTGAGCATGTACATCACCGTCGACATCTTGCCCGTTCCGCTCTCGCCGATCGCAAAGATGTTGAAACCCGTACTGTCCATGTTCAGCCCGAAGTCCAACGATCTGAGGGCCTTTTCCTGACCTATCGTCATCGGCAGTTCGACGATGGCGTCGGTCCTCGCAAAGGCAAAGGAATCGGCGTCGCACTTCTTGTAAAGTTCACCGGGGTTCAATTTCGTTATCACGGGCAGCCTCCTGACTGTGTACTCTGAGCAAAGGTTCCGGTTCTCTGAAACGATATATAAAAATAACAACTGAGAGCGAATAATCAACCCCGGGCCGGTGAGATATATCCATCTCCATCAGAGACCGGGCTGCATTCTGTATGACCTGAAACCTGAAACCGTTCTTTACCTCATCCAGCTCCCGCCGGTGACGCAGAGAGTCTGGCCCGTCATGTATTCTCCCTCCTCGGAGGCAAGGAACAGCGCAGCGTTTGCGACGTCCTCCGGGGTACCCTTGCGGGGATACGGTATCTCCTCAAACATCCTGTCGATCTCATCCTGGGGATAGATATGAGGGATGAATTCGTTGAAGATGAAGCTGGGGGCTATGGTGTTGGCCGTAATGTGGTAGGGCGCCACCTCCATGGCGAGGCATCTCGTGAAAGCCATGACGCCGGCTTTCGCCGCCGCATAGTGGGCATGGCCGCCGGAGAGTCCGCGAAAACCAGCCACGGAGGTGACGCTTATGATCCGGCCGCCCTCCTGTCTCATCATCGCGGGTACAACGGCCCTGCAGCAATGGAAGGTGCCCGTGAGCGACGTGGCAAGCACGAGGTCCCAGACCTCGTCCGTAATGTCAACAACGCGCGTGGGGCGGTTCGTTCCCGCGTTGTTGAAAAGTATGTCGACACGCCCGAAGGCGCCCAGGGTCGCCGCCACGGCATGGTTCGCATCAGCGGCGCTCGTTACGTCACACCTCAGGCCCAGCGTCTTTACCCCGTATTCATCGGCGATCTCCGCCGCAACGATCCTGGCCCGGTCTTCGTGAATATCGGTAACGACAATCCCGGCGCCTTCCCGTGCCATCACCCTGGCCGTCGCCTGCCCGATCCCGGCGCCTGCGGCCGCCGTAAACAAAGCAACTTTATCCTTGAGTCTCATTTTCGGTCTTCTCCTTGAACCTAATGATACATAATCGCCGAGATGGTGCTCAAGGAAATAAAGACGGTTCCAGGTTCCATGTTTCAGGTTGGAAAGGACGAAGGAACGAGAGCCCTCACACATCCGGTTATTGGTTATTTTGTGAACGTCTGTGATATGGTATAACTGCTCACAGCAAAAAAGGTCTCCCGGGGAACCACGTGCCGAAAAAGAAACGCCGCGTACGCAATATCGTCCTTCTTGCCTCCGTATCTTTCGCCATTTCTCTTGTCCTCTTTCTTTTTGATGTCCTGGCCCCCTACGAGAACAGGTCCTTCGACCTCTTCTCCCAATATTTGAACCCGGCGCGGGCGTCGGACCGGATCGTCATCATAGAGATCGATCAGCAGTCGATAGACGCGCTCAGTCTGGAAAGCATCAATTGGCCCTGGCCCCGGCAGGTCTATGCGCCCATCATTGAATTTGCCTCCCTTGCCGACGCCTTTCTTGTGGATATCCTCTTTACCGAACCGTCCTCATACGGTCAGGAGGACGACATGGTGCTTGGCGATGCCGTCGCTAAGGCATCGAATGTCTATCTGCCGTTCTTCCTGTCGCGGAACGAGAAGACCGTGGGCCCTGAAGACATGGCGTACCTGAGGCGTTTTGCCATCGCCGGAGGTCCACCGTCAGGACCGGCATATCGGTCCGTCACGACCCCCATCGATGTCATCCGGCACGGCGCGGGGGGTTCGGGAAACGTCGCCATAAACCCCGATGGCGACGGCGTCTACCGGAGGATACCCCTGGCATTCACCATGGGGGACATGGCGCTTCCCAATCTGGCCCTCTCCTGGTTCACCGGCCGGGGTATGGTGAAAATGGACTCTGGCAGGATCCTGTTTCGGAACAGGCCTCTTCCCCTGACGGACGGAAAGCTTCTCCTTCGTTTTCCCAGCGGCCGAAAGCCCTTCACGGTCATTCCCGCCATCGATATACTCAGCGCATATCGCGATACGGGCAAGGGGCAGAGCAAAACGCTTTCCCCGAGCTTCTTCAAGGGCAAGGTCGTCTTCCTGGGAATGACGGCACCCGGTCTTCTGGACCTTAAATCAACACCGACGATGCCCGTTTCGACAGGCGTTCACGTCAATGCGACAGTCTTTGAAAATCTTGATCTGGGCACATTCATGCGCCCCGTTTCAGGACCCTTTGTTGCGCTTTTCATGCTTCTTGTCAGTCTTTTCATTGCGGCCTTCGTACTCACCTTTCACACCATAGCGAAAAACCTTTCCGCCTTCGCGGCAAGCTCCATCCTTATCCTGGGAATTGCGGCGGCACTCTTTTCCCGCCAGTACTATCTTCCCACAACGTATCTCATGGTGACCCTCATTCTCGGCTTTATCCTTTCCGCGGCCTTCAGCTATGCCCTCGAGGGACGGGAAAGGCAGTTCATCAAGAGGACCTTTTCACAGTACATGGACAAGACCATCGTCGAGCATGTCCTCCAGAACCCCGACATCGTCAAGCCCGGCGGCAAGAAAGCGAGAGTCACGGTGCTTTTTGCCGACATTGCCGGTTTCACGACCATCTCCGAGCGAAATTCCCCCGAGGACACGGCCCTGATGCTTCACCGGGTGTTGAACGAACTTACCGAGGTTGTCATCGAAGAAAAAGGGGTCGTTGACAAATACATCGGCGATTGCATCATGGCTTTCTGGGGCGCCCCCCTAGAAACACCGAACGACGAGATCAACGCATGCCGATGCTCTCTTAAGTTCATCGAGGCCATCGGCACAATAAACGGCATCTTTGAGCGCGATGGCATCTCACCCGTCGCAATACGGGTCGGCCTTCACACCGGGGAGGCCATTGCCGGCAACATGGGAAGCGTCAGGCTTTTCGATTTCACCGTCGTCGGCGATACGGTGAACCTTGCGTCACGCCTCGAATCGGTGAACAAGGTATTCGGCACAAGCATCATTGTCAGCGAGCACACCCTTGCAAAGACCTATGGCCTCTTCGCATCGCGCAGTCTGGGGCCCATCGAGGTAAAAGGGAAATCAGAGCCCGTGGTCATTCACGAGGTTATCTGCGAAAACGACAATGTCCCTCCCGCTGTCAGAAAAAAGATCGACCTCTACGACGAGGCACTCCGTGTCTACCGGGAGCAGAGATTCTCTGAAGCGGTGGAACTCTTCAACGCCCTTCTTGCGGAATTCCCCCATGACGGGCCCTCCGAATTCTACAAAAAACGGGCCGAAGCCATGGCGGGAGATTTTTCTTTGACAAACAACTGGGATATTATTAGAATGACTGAGAAATGATGAAAAAAGTCATCCTCCTGTCACTGATCCTTACCTTCGCGGCTACGGCCCTTCTGGCCGAAACGGTCACGGTCATCACGAAAGAGAACGCAATTCGGGAATATGCCAGATTCTTTGCGCCCGTGAAGGCCAATGTGCGATACAACGACAGGCTGGAGGCCCTCTCCATGGAGGGCGACTGGTACAAGGTCAAGTACGGTCCATCCATCGGCTACATCCACAGGAGCGCCGTGGAGAAAAGGGCCGTCGCCGCACCGGCTTCCTATTCCCGCAAAGGCTCGTCGGTCAGCGAGAGCGAAGCCGCCCTCGCCGGGAAGGGATTCAATCCCCAGGTCGAGGCATCCTATAAAAGACAGCATCCGGACATGAAATTCCATCTCGTGGACAGCATCGAGCGCTATCCCGTTGCTGACCGCGATATCGAAAGGTTCATCGTGGCCGGGGGGTTGAGGCAGCCATGATGAGGAAATATCTCACACTCCTGTGCGCCATCCTGTTCCTTGCAGCGCTTGCCTCCTGCGATACCAGCAGCTTCGGCAATATCTCCCAGCATATCGGCACGGCCATGACCGTGGTGGACGCTACGTCCAAGGCGGCCCGACCCATCTCCGATGAGGAAGAATACTATGTCGGCCGGGCCGTGGCCGCAAAGATTCTCGGTTCCTATCAACTTTCCACGAATGCGCAACTCACGCGGTATGTGAACCTCGTCGGAAAAACGGTCGCCCTCAATTCCGGCAAACCTTTCACCTACGGCGGGTACCACTTCGCCATCCTCGAGACGAACGAGATAAACGCCTTTGCCGCTCCCGGCGGGACCATCTTCATTACCAGCGGCATGATAAGGACAACTGCAGGCGAGGACGAACTGGCGGCGGTCCTTGCCCATGAAGCGGCACACATCAACAAACGCGACGGAATATCGGCCATCAAGAGCGCGCGCTGGACCCAGGCGATCACCGTCATCGGGACCACGGCGGCGCGCAATTACACCTCCGGCGAGATCTCTCAACTGGTAAGCCTCTTCGAGGGCAGCATCGACGATGTCTTCAAGACCCTCGTCGTCAATGGATACAGCCGGTCACAGGAATATGCGGCAGACGAAGCCGCCCTGCAGACCCTGGCGAAATCCGGGTACGATCCCGGTGCGCTCCTGTCTTTCCTCAAAAGGCTCGGGCAGAGGAGCGGATCGTCCGGGGGAGGTATCACCCAGACCCATCCCGGCACCGCCGACAGGATAGAGAATATATCCGGCAAAATGCCCTCGACCGCCCAGATCCACCCCAGGGCCATCGAGGCCCGCTCGGCAAGATTTAGCGCTGCCCTTCGCTGAGACTGCGGCGCCTTTCATCTCAAACATTTGAAGAACACGTAATCGGAAGCGAAAAGAGGTGCCCCATGAAATATCTCATGATCATTGTGCTTTTGCTGACACCGATCTGCGCCTTCGGAGCACGGGCGCAGTGCCCGCGGTACAGCGTTGTGATGCAAGGAACCACGGTAAACATGGGCGTCACCTATACGGAACGCCTTCAGGCCCACAAGGTCGGCGGCGGGTCCGGTCACAACGGCCGCTGGAAGATCGACCTCTTCGAGCAGATCACGACCTACCCATGGGCATTGGGTGTGGCCATAGCCACCAATGACGTCCATGATCTGGGCAACGGGATCAAGATGCATTCCACGTGCACTGCCGGCGGCAATGTCGTGCACTGCCGCAGTGTCTCCGACACAATGTTCCTCGAGGTGATAAGCAACCAGGTGCGTATGGAGAGGACCGTGCCATGGCACGGCAGGGTCACGGGCAGCACCATGACCTGGAAGTTCCACCTGGAAAACCCTGCCGAGCCGGTCCTGAGCGGGGTCATCGCCGAGGGACCGAAGGATCCGATAGAGCTCACGATCATCACACCCGCGGACAGGAGCCGCTATGTCTACAGCTCTCAGCAGCCACCGACCCTCGAGCTTATTCTGGAGGCGAAGACAAAGCCGGAGCAGTATGGCGACTCCGTCGAATGGACGGTCCCCGAGATGGAAGGCGTAACACGCAAGATATCCCAGGGAGCGCCCAGGGGCAAAAGGGTTGATGTCATTTATGAAAAGATGCCGGAAGACAACAGCCAATTCGGCAAGAAGAAGGTGACGGCAACCCTGAAGGTGGGCACCTGCACGGCGACGGAGACCCGGGAGGTCCAGTTCTTCTACCCCCGGGACCTGAAGAACAATCCCGACGGGCAATATCCCAACTGGTTCTACTACTGGAAGCAGACACCGGCGGCCAGGCCCCGCGGACAGCTGGTCAACATAGAATACGGGGGGAACACCTATGACCAGTGCGTGCATCCCACGGTTCCCGCCCAGTTCACGCCCGGCGCCGGGCACGCAACCATCCACGTGTGCAACCTTGCCAGGCTTGGGGCACAGTTTCAGAATCGTTTCCCCGTCCTGAGCCTGCAGACGCCCTATCACCTCGGCTGGCAGACCAGCAGGAACATAGACACCTTCGCCACGGCTGTCATTCATGAATTCGTACACTGGCAGTGCTATCACAATTTCAGGTACGGCAAGAGCCTGCCGGCCATCCAGGCCGCGGACAGCGACAGCGACGGCCTGCCCGACACGGCGGAACCGCAATATTATTTTGACCCCAACATGCACCAAACCCATATGTCCACCCATCCGGAGTTAAAAAAAGTGGATGGGGACGAGGAATGGCTCGCCTACACGTCCATGTCGGAGATTCCCATGGGCAAATACAACATGTACGATTGGGCAAGGCCGGGCAACCAGTGGCCGTGAGGAAAAATATGATAACCAATGACCAGATTCCAATAACCAGAAAATAATCAATAGTCAAGAAACAAAAACCCGTTTCATCTGGTTTGAGTTTGGTCATTGAGATTTGGTTATTGTCTTTTTCTCTGGTTATTGTAATTTGGTCATTGGTCATTAATGTTCCGCGGGTTCTGTTTCTCTTAATTTCATTGAAAAATCCCCTTTGGCGCAATAGACTAATAGACCAAACTAATGTAAGGGGGTCAGGGAAACCGCTATGAAACCGGTAAAATTTTCTATTGTCTCCATTCTTGTTCTTGTTCTTTTCTTCACCGTCAGCCTTCAGGCGGCCGAAAAGCCCCGGGCCTTCAAGTTCGGCACCATTCCCGTGCTGCAGTCCCTGCCGCTCTTTGTCGCCTCGGAAAAAGGGTTCTTCAAGGAGCAGGGGTTGAACGTCGAGGTCACTCTCTTCAATTCCGCAATGGAAAAGGACATCGCCTTCACCTCGGGACAGATCGTCGGGTATTTCGGCGATATCATGACCCCGGCGGTCCTTGCGGCCAATGAAACAAAGATCAAGATGGTGGCGACAAACTTCAACACCACCGCCGACCGGCGCATGTTCGCCGTCCTTGCGTCACCAAAGGCAAAAGACCAGAACCTGGCGGCAGTCGCGCGGTCGGGGATAGCCACAGGTTCCAATACCATAGCGGAATATCTCATTGTTCGGCTTCTGGCGGCAAAGAAGATCCCCCGCGAATCCATCAAACTCGTCGATATCAAGAGCATACCCATCCGTCTCCAGATGCTCCTTTCCGGGCAGGTCCCCGGGGCGCTTCTGCCCGAACCCCTGGCAACGCTTGCCGAAACAAAGGGGGCGAAGGCCCTCGCCGACGACAGAGGTTACGGGATCTCGGCAACGGTGCTTGCCTTCAACACCGATTTTCTGAATAATAACCCTGCCGTTGTGAAAACATTTCTTGCAGCCATCGATAAGGCCTCTGACTACATAAACAGGCATCCCGACGAGGTGCGGGGGATAATGAACAAGGCCTGTAAGGTCCCCGAGGCTCTCCAGAAATCTTTCCCTATACCACACTTCCCCAAAGTGACTACCCCGGCGCAGGTGCAAGTCATGGATGTCTATCGTTGGCTCAGGGAGAAACAGATCGTCAAAAAGGATCTTTCATACAAAGACCTGGTGGCAGATGGCTACATCCGGTAGGTTCCTCTCCATAGAGGGGCTCGGTAAGACTTTTCAAAATGAGAACCAGATAAAGACGGTCCTCCACGGGATCGACCTTGGACTTTCTTTTCGCGACTGCCTTGCCATTGTGGGCCCGTCGGGGTGCGGTAAGACAACCCTTTTACTCGCCATTGCGGGACTCCTCCCGCCGACAACGGGCACCATCATCTTCAAAAACAACCCCTTGTCAGCCCCGGAGCGCAGAATCGCCCTTGTGCTCCAGCACTACGGGCTCTTTCCGTGGAAAACGGTGGACGCCAATATCACTCTGGGCGCACGGCTCCAGGGTATCACGGTGCCCCAAAAAAGGCTGGATTTTGTGAAAAGGGACCTTGACATCGAAGGGCTGGATTATCTCTACCCGGCCCAGTTGAGCGGCGGCCAGCGCCAGCGTGTCGCCCTCGCCAGGGCGCTGCTTCTGAACCCGCTCCTTTTGCTTCTCGATGAACCCTTCGCCGCCATCGACACCGTCACGCGGGAGAGGCTCCAGAACAACCTTCTTGCTGTCTTCGCCCAGCGCAGGTTCAGTTTCATTATTGTAACCCACAATATCGAGGAAGCTGTCTTCCTGGGGCGAAGGATCATTGTCCTCGACAATAACGCCCAAGGGATCAGCGCCGTCATGGACAATCCGGGGATGGGCAGCGCCGAATACCGGAACGATCCGGCTTTCTTTGAGCGTACCGGCCAGCTCAGGCGTATCCTGGAGAGTCTCGAATGAAAAGAAGGACCATAGCCATTTACGCGGCCACGATCCTCTTTATCTATTTCCTGTGGTATGTCCTTTCCCTGCTGCTTGGCAGCAACATCCTCCCGGACCCCCTCAAGGTGTTCGCGCGCGGTTTCGAGGAGATAGCGACGGGAGCCTTCTGGATCCACGTCGAGGCGAGCGTGCTCAGGCTCCTTGCCGGACTCTTTTTCGCCTTCATTCTTGCCGTACCGGCCGGGCTCATCCTTGGCAGCAACGAAAAGCTCGACAGGCTCTTTGCGCCGCTTATCTATCTCGGATACCCCATCCCGAAGGTGGTTCTCATGCCCGTTATCTTCGTCCTCTTCGGCCTGGGGGATACGGGAAAGATCGTCCTCCTCACGATGATCATATTCTTTCAGCTCCTTATCACCACCCGTGACAGTGCGCGCAAGATCGAGAAGGAGATCGTTTATTCCCTGACATCCTTAGGCGGAAGCAAGTTCGATTTCTTCTTCCATGTTGTCTGGCCTGTAAGCCTGCCCGGCATCTTCACGTCGCTGCGCATCGGTGTGGGAACAGCGGTGGCGGTCCTCTTTCTCGTCGAATCGATCGCGACGAGCGAAGGCCTCGGTTTCTACATCATCGATTCCTGGGGGCGCGCCGAATATACCACAATGTTTGTGGGCATCATCTCCCTGTCCATTATCGGCATCGTCATGTACGAAATATTCGAGCTTCTTGAAAGGAAATTCTGTAAATGGAAAAGCCTGTAGACAGCAAATATCCATCGGTACGCGCCGTATCGGAGAAAGAGCGCATCGGCATGGTGAAAGAGATGTTCTCCACCATCACCGGGAAATATGATTTCCTCAATCACTTTCTGAGCCTGCGACGTGATATCGCATGGCGCCGCTTCACCGTGAAAAAAATGCGTTTCTTCAACACCTGGAGATTTCTCGATGTCGCCTGCGGCACCGCAGACCTTTCCATTGACGCCGCTCGCAGGCACAGCCGTATCAACGTTACCGGCGTCGATTTCGTCTTCGAGATGCTCGATCTGGGACGAGATAAAGTTAAAAGGAAGGGGCTTGACCGGCGCGTCACCCTCATGCAGGGCGACGCCCTGGAGCTTCCCTTCTGCGACAATTCCTTCGATGTCGTCGCCGTCGCCTTCGGCATCAGGAACATCCCCGACCGCGAAAGGGCCTTGAGGGAAATGCTCCGTGTCGCCGTCCCGGGCGGCACCGTCATGGTCCTCGAGATGACCTTCATACAAAACCGCATCTTCAAGTTCATGTATCACATCTATCTCAATCATATCCTTCCGCGCCTCGCGAAACGGTTCTCTCCCAATCCGGCGGCATACCATTATCTTGCCGATTCGATCATGAACTTTCCCCAGCCCGATGCCTTCGCGGCCATGATGGAAAAAGCCGGCATGGTAAATGTGATGAAATATCCCCTTACCCTTGGTGTCACATACCTGCATGTTGGGACGAAACCGGAGGAAGGGGCATCATGACAGGCGATGCCCTGAAGGCGTGGGTCCAGGCAAGCAGGGTACCCTTTTTCGTCGCCACGTTCATACCCCTTTTTATCGGCTGGTCAATGGCCGTCAAGGCGACGGGCTTCGTGAGACCAGGGCGTTTTCTCCTCGTCCTTCTCGGTTCGCTCATCGTTCATCTCATAACGAACCTTGCCAATGATTATTTTGACCACCTGGTGGGGACCGATGCCGGGGACTCCATAGGGGGCTCCCGCGTTATCCAGGAAGGGAAGATCAGCCCTCGGGCCATGCTCAGGGTAATAGTCGCCCTCTACGTCATCGCCTTTTTCATCGCCTCCGTGATCGTCTTTCACTTCAGGCTTTATCTCCTCGCCGTTCCCATCCTCTTCTCCGCCTTCAGCAGCTATTTCTACATCGCCCCGCCCATACGGTACGGCTATCACGGACTGGGCGAACTCTTCGTGGGGATCAATATGGGACCCGTCATGGTTGCAGGCACATACTGGGTAGTGGCGGGGACTCCCGCACTCGAGCCTTTCCTCGTCTCCATCCCCGTCGGGATCATGGTGGCCTCCATCCTCTATTATCAAAGCCTCCCCGACATGAAGACCGACAAAGCCTCGGGGAAGATGACCCTCGCCGTCCGACTTGGCAGGAAAGGTGCCTTCCGGGGGCTTATCATCTTTTTCGTCCTCATTTACGCAAGCATCCTCTGGCTTGTCCTCACGGGACTCCTGGCACCCTGGGCGCTTGCGTCGCTCGTCAGCATACTCCTTGTTCTGAAACTCATCCGTATCATCCTGAAAACGGATGACTGGGTTCTTCTCGACCTCCACGGCAAGTACGTCCGAATGGTCTATTTCATCTGCGGCCTGTCGATCCTGGCGGGAATCCTCCTGGAAACCTGACACACAGGGAAAGACCATTCTTTGATCTTCCGGCACGTATGCCCGTTTACGCAACTTTGCGGGCTTGACATTTGTCCGCGCCAGCCCTTACAATAGGACCACCAGCCACACTAATTGGAAACACAAAAAACCCAACAGGGAGGCATCGATGTCCTCAAGACAAGCGTTATTCGTTTTCCTTGCAGCCATGTTTCTCGTCACAGCTTGCATTACCGCCGGTTATGCACAGCTTCCCCAAAAACCGCAGATCCCGGCCGTTGAGAAGGCGGAAAAGCTTCGCCCCATTCCAAAGATAGGAGTGACGATGATGGCGGCCCAGCCTGAATCCTATTCAGGCAAATGTCCCACGGTCATAACCTTCAAAGGACATATAGCCGCCGCAGGGATGATCAGCGTTTCAAAACCCGTCACTGTAAAATATGTGTTCATCCGGAGTGATGGGGTTACGGGACCCGTCCAGACGATAACCTTCACAAAACAGGGCGCCCAGACCGTTTCCAACACCTGGCACATAGGCGGTCCCGGTTTTTCCACCTCAGGGTGGCAGGCGATCAAGATCATCTCGCCCGGTCCCAAGGAATCCAAGAAGGCCAATTTCACGTTGAACTGCAACAATGACAAGTAGCCCCGACCGTTCCGCACTGTTTTTGTGTCGCTTATCTCCAGTGAGGCGGCGTCTTGCCGGTACACTCAGAGCCGCTCGCCTGGCACGTTTCGATACCCTGTTCGGTTCTGCATTTCCATTTGCAGACCTTGCCTCCCGACTTTTCCGTGTATACCCCTTCCTGACCCGCAAACCGTCCGGATGGGGCAACTCTCCGGCAGAACATCACGCCGCTGCGGTCTTTCGCGCAGTTGAACCTTTTCATCTTCTGCTGGATTGAAGTCTGGGCCGAAGCATTGTCTGACGCAATGGGAACCAACAACAGACAGGCAAGAATAACGGGATAGAAAAGGGCAGCTTTCATGGGGTCCTCCTATTTCCGAAAATCCATGTGACCGAACAAGGTACGGGGTTCACACTCCTCGTGTGCCCAATGGACTCTCTCTTATCCATACCATTTTCTGTTGCAAGCATCATACCAGAACCCCCGATTGACACCTTCAGCGCGAAAGTGATATAAGCGTTATCACTGTGGCGCATTCCCATCCTTCCGACGACCGATTCATCATGACGACTCACCGCATCGAAAGCTTGTCGGACTGCATCTTTGCCTTCTCAATGACATTCCTTGTCATGAATTTTACCTTTCCCAGCGCCGGTTCGGCCGTTGACGAAGGGCAGGTAACGCAGTTATTCCTCAAACAGATCGCCAAGTTTCACCGCTACGCCCTCACATTCGTCCTGCTGGCGATCTTCTGGATAACGCATCATCAGCAGTTTCACCACATAAAACGCACGGACCGCCGCTTTCTCTGGATACAGATAGCAATCCTGATGTTCATCGTCATGGTACCCTTCACCGCCGCCTGGATGTCGGCCCACAGCCACCTCCACATCACAAATTTCATCTTTGACCTGAATCTCCTGATCCTTGGGCTTCTCTTTCTGCTGAGCTGGTTTTACGCGACACACGGGGCAAGACTTGTGGACGACAACATCGACCGGAGGGCAGTCAGCCGGGGCACGGCAAGATCACTCCTTACGTGCTTCGTTGCGCTCCTGGCGATGATTATATCCTTCTACCATCCCCATTGGAGCAACTATGCCTTCATCCTGACGCCATCGCTTCTCTTTTTCAAACCCTTCCGGGAGACCCGAAGAAAACGAAGTCTTTCACGGATCCCCGATTGACAGAAACTCTCTCGGTGCAAGTATCCGAACATCCACATAGTGCTGAGCCTCCAACAACTCTTTGTCTCCCGACACGATAAACCGGGCTTCAAGAGAAACGGCACACTTGATGACCTTGTTGTCACCGGGATCGGACTTCACGATGTCAAGCTTCGGGGTATTTATCGTCAACAGGATGCCATGAGCGCTATATACAACGTCCCGCCCCTGTCAATCCCTACTCCCTCCCTCCGCCGCCCGCGCCCATTCCTCCGCAATAGCCCAAACCTGCCCCTATGGCCTCAGAGGCAATGCGGTAGCTCCCGGCCAGGAAGACAAGGGCCGGGATGCTCAGCACCGAGGGTGCCAGGACCGTGACGATGAAAAGCCGAAATATGAATCCGTACATCTCCCCCGCTATCGGAAACACTCCGGAGTCCTTCAGCGTATCGATATTGCTGAAAAGATAGGCCTCGACCATCCCGGCGGTGATGCCTGTGCTCATGAAGAGATCGTAAGCCATGGTCAGGACATTGAGGACATTGATTGCCACGACCGGGGTCAAGGCGATGGCAAAGGCCTTGATGATGTTTTGAAAGAATATCTCTCTGCGGGAATCAAAGGCCATGGTAACGACGGAAAAGGGAAAGGTGATACAAAACACAGCCGCCCTGACGGCGGCGGTGATAATGACGCCCGTGAAGGTGAATATCAACAGGGTATGAAAAAGGAAACCGGTGATAGCCCCGATGTAACTGCGCACCAGTTCCCGGACGGTCTGAAGAACGAACACCATGTTGCCGGTATCCACGTTCACCCCGATGCCGCTCGAGATGACCGCCATGTATTCCGATACGACGTAGCCGATCATCATCATGAAGGCACCGAGGGCCGGATGAAAAAAGGCGAGGCAGGCCGAGGGGGGAATCAGGGGAAGAAGAAAAATGAGCTGGGCCAGTCGGACCTTGATGGCGTCGACCCACTTGATCTTCACCCCCGTAAGGGGAGACGCCTCCTTGATATTCGTCAGTTTTTCCGAAAGCTCCCCGGAGCCCATCTCCTTTCCCAGTTTGGCCTTGACGGCATTGAGATTATCAAAGACCTTCCCATTGCCTGCCTGCGTAAATCCGGCAGATATGACCATCCGTGGGAAAGTCCCGATGAACGTGCCGGGTTTGCCGTCGGTTCCGCCCAGGAATGGAAGGGGTGTGCACAGGGCGCAGATGATCATAAACCTGCCGGTCTGATCCTTGAGATAGGGAACAATATTCTCGTAGCCTTTTTTGTACAGCGTAAAAACTGTCCGAGAGCTTCCCATAAAAAAGGCGATGGCCGTGACGATGGCGGCAACCTGCTCCTCTACCTGTGTTACAAGCTTCGCGGACTGCAGGAGAAGGTCCGTCGGGTTCATGAGACTCCGTATTCGTTTTTCGCCATACATGATACATAGCACCCCGTGGCGACATTTCTCCAGGCTGGCGGCTGCACCAGACGGAAATGTCACCCCCTTTGCCGGTCTTATTGCGTTGCCGCTTGCTCCGGAACCCGGTGAATGCTATCCTACAGGGTAGGAAAAAGGAGAAAAGTTCATGAAAATGATCGCGATAAACGGAAGCCCGAGAAAGAAATGGAACACGGCGACCCTTCTTGAAAAAGCCCTGGAAGGGGCCGCGTCCCGGGGAGCAGACACCGAGCTTGTCCACCTCTACGACCTCAGCTACAAGGGATGTATAAGCTGCTTCGCCTGCAAGACGACAGGCGGTCCAAGCTACGGAAGGTGCGCCGTAGAAGACGGGCTTACCCCGCTTCTGGAAAAGATCGTTGACGCAGACGCCGTAATCCTGGGCTCACCCATATATTTCGGAACCGTCACGGGAGAAATGCGGTCCTTCGTGGAGAGGCTCTTCTTCCCCTATATGACCTATACCGATCCGCCGGGTACCCTCTTCCCGCGAAAGATCCCCACGGGTTTTATTTACACCCTGGGCGCTACCGAGGAAATGGCGCGGGAACGCGGCTTTCACCACCACATCGATATCAATGAAATGTTTCTGAGAACCACATTCGGCGAATCGGAATCCCTCATGTGCTACGACACGTACCAGTTCGAGAACTACTCCAGGATATACGCCCCGCGTTTCGACCCCGATAAGAAGGCAGCAAGACGAGCAGAGGTCTTCCCCGCGGATTGCCGGAAGGCCTTCGAGATGGGCGAAAGGTTCGCCGGCGGGGCCGCCTGATCTAAAACAGGACCGCTCACAGTCCACCTCCAAACTGTTCGGCCCCGTCAATCCCGTCCGTGACACTTCCGAGTCACCGTCGGCAAAAAGACTTCACCTACAAAGCGGGAGTAATAGTGCGGCAGAGGAAATATGAATTACGGGCGAAAAGCTCCACAGCCTACTGGAATCAACCGTACTCTCCGCCAGGGGATTCGATCCTGATCAAGTCATCTTAATTCATCTGAAGGTGGCGGGCGTGAAAAGGAGGAGTGTGGATTTGGAAGTACGCCTACAGTTTGAGCTGCAGCCATGAACAATTAGCGCGCGTAACACCTATATCAGCCAAAACCCTATATTAGGGCGACTAGCCGTACGTGACCGTTTGCTATATTTATCTTCATATTAAACCCTCATCCAGCCGATAATTATACACGGCCGTTTTTGCCTGGCCATAACTGAAACCGAGCGATTCGAGATAGCGTATGCAGTCTTGTGGTTTCTTTTGGGGTGCCTGAAACCCATCCAATAGTGTT
>JAQVWF010000026.1:1974-34493 GCA_028698615.1 Syntrophorhabdaceae bacterium | reverse complement strand
GGTGGCGTCATTACCCACGGTTACCCATGAAGCGTGGGTCGTGGCCCCCCCGAAGATCTTGTAGCCGGCCTGCCCGACATAGTTGCTCTTGAAGTTACCTGACTTCGTAGCCGTCCGGACGACCAGCCTGGTTCCGTCGTAGAAAAGGCCCTCCGTTGCCCCTCCGTCAGGTATGACATAGAGCGAGGCGGGCTGCCAACCGGAAGGGCTCGAGGCGTTGCGGATGGCAATCTCAAGTGCGTCACTGTAATTCGGGATGAGGTCTGCCCCGTACGTGAACAGCGGAAAAGAAAGGATGATGCACAGCGCCAAAACGGGTCGGAAAAATGCCCGTTGTCCATGCCTGCCTGTTCCGGAGATCCCTGGGGGGGAGGATTTATGCGAGTATGCGGTGATGTCACACCTTGCGTGTCTCTACCTGCCGCTTGCCGGCGAAATGTCAGCGGTTTCCAGCGGCATGCCATCGAATTTGAGGACCTCCATGAGAATGTCGACAACCTGGGGATCGTAAGAACCCTTTTCCGTGCTCTTCCTTATCTCATTCAATGCAAGGCGCACATCCCATGGGCCGCGATAGGGGCGCCAGGATGTCATGGCGCTGTATGCCTCGGCAACGGCGGTTATGCGTGCGCCGATGGGTATTTCCTCACCTTTCAGCCCGTCAGGATACCCGTTGCCGTTCCAGAGCTCATGATGATACTTCACTATCTGCAGGAACTGATCGTTGACGTAGCCGAGCCTCTTAAGGGATGCCACACTTTCGAGGACATATTTTTCGACAAACTTGATCTCATGCTCGGTAAGGCTTGCCTGGCGGTTCAGGATATGGTGGGGTATGGCCTCCTTGCCGATGTCCTGGAGCAAACCGGCCTGCAGTATGTCGGCCTTCAAGTCCTCGTTGACATTGAGGCGATCCGCCAGGACGTAGGAGAGCATCGCCACGAGAAGGCCCCGCCCTATGGAGCCATCCAGAGATTCAACAGCCAGAACAAGGTCGAAAGGTGCTTTTATCGCGGCCTCCACCTCGCTGTATCGTTCCGATATGGCCGGGGGGATGACGCTGCGGTCATGCCAGCGGCTTTTTAGACTCTTAACCTCGTAGACCGCGATCTTGTGAAGCTTACCTTTAAGCTGGAACTTCTCGAAGTCGTCCTTTTTCAAGTTGGCGTCGGCGTAGGCGAGCCTCAAATCGGTGGAATCCGGATCGAGGGCGAGGGCGCGCTCAAAACAGGTAATGGCGGCAGAGGCATCATGGAGACCGAAATGGGCCCTCCCCATCTGGTAGAGAAGACCCGAGCTCTCACCCTCCATGGCGAGATTGTGCTCGAGGACACTGAGTTCCTCCAGCAGGGCCTTGTCCGTCTGGCGGCTGTATCCCATGTTTCGCAGCTTTTTCATATTCACGAAGGGTTCAACGAAGTTGAACGTGAACTCATCCACGTATATCCGTTCGGGCTCGCAGATCTCTTCAAGGCGCTTCGCCACGTTGACCCGGTCGCCGATGGCGCTGTAGGCCTGTCGATGCACCCCCATCATGCCTACGATCGTATACCCCGTAGCGATACCGATGCGCAGCTTCCACGGCAACCCGATGTCCTTCATCCTCTCCTGCATCTTTATGGCCGCAATGACAGACATGAGGGCATGCTGGGCGTAGTCGACGGGTGCGCCGAACTCGACCATGACACCGTCTCCCATGTATTTGTCTATATGACCCCTAAAAAGCTCGATAACCGGTTCGATCCCTCCGATGAACCGGTTCAGTTCATCAAGGACTATGTCCGGGGGATTCTGGTCGGAATAGGCCGTGAAATCAGTGAGGTCACAAAACATGATGCTGATCTCGCGTTTTTCTATCCTCAGTTTCCCTTCCGTGGCAAGTTTGGCAACGACGGGATCCATCGTCGTGTAGAGGGTCCTCTCGACCTTTTCCTTCATCTCTTCGACCACGCGGCTGCGCTTGAGTTCCTCGTAGAGCCGCCTCGTCTCCTCGAAGCCCTTGGCCAGTTTTTCCTGCAGCGACCCGATACCCGCGCTTGTGAGGACGAGAAAACCGCCCCAGATGATGATCATGATGAGTGTGCTCGTCATATTGCCGCTCACGGTGAACCATTCGGGCCTCATGACGGCCGTAACCGCCACGACAACAATGATATTGAGAGATGCATATAAAGCCTTGCGTTTCCCGAGAATATACGCGGCCAGCAGGACAGGCAGGTAGAAAAGGTTCAGAAAGGCGAACCTGTAAGGGAGGATAAAAAAGACGGCACAAACGAGAACGGCAATGAGCAGAACGAAGACCAGTTCAAGATGACGGATCATGAAGTTCCGGAAGCGCAAAGCGAGGGTAACGCCAAAGGCATCAGCTACTTCAAAATCGGGCGCATCACGAAATATGTCTTTCCGGGGGATGCCGGGGCCAGAACCTTTTTCTGGATCGCCGCTCATTATTTAAATTTCACCGTACCTGAACAAGTATTGTATTTTCCCACCCAACAGACTAAATGTCTTATTATCATGGCACCCGATTTTTGTCAATTATGTTATTAGAATACAGCATATCTTTATTCGGATATCTGTTAAATTCATTTGCAATTGCCTTCTATCTATGGGATAGTCTCAATCACTTTATCATGGGACTTATTCAACTTTTATTTCGCGACCCCCTGACATTCGTACTTCTCGTCATACCCCTTATGTACTCCATCATCATCCATGAACTTGCTCACGGATGGGTAGCATACAGGATGGGGGACCCTACGGCAAAATGGCTTGGAAGGCTCAGCCTGGATCCCAGACGACACCTCGACCCCTTCGGCTCCATAGCCCTTCTCATCTTTGGTTTCGGATGGGCAAAACCGGTTCCCGTCAATTTCCTGAACCTGCACGATCACCGGAGGGGCATGATCTACGTCTCCGCAGCCGGCATCGCGGCGAACACGATCCTGGCCTTCATTGCTTTTCTCATTATGCGCGTCACCCAGGATTATGATCTGGGGCCCCTGCATACAATGCTCTATTTCATGGCAAGGGTGAACATAATGCTGGCGGCTTTCAATCTCATCCCTGTGCCGCCCCTTGACGGCTCAAAGATACTCATGGGATTTCTGCCGGCTGAATACGGCCATTATCTGGAACGGCTGGAACCTTTCGGAATGTTCATAATACTCGGTCTTCTCTACCTGGGAATACTCAATCCCGTCATATCCCTGTTCCAGGGGATCATCATTTACGTTATCCGGTTATTCATACCCTGACAGGACCTCATAGTCGAATGCCCCAAAGGGCGCTTCCAAGTCTCTTTTGCATCAAAGGCCCACGGATATACTCATGAAAGCGCGCCGGACAAGGCAGTAAACACGGCCGAAGGGATTATTACCCTTGACTTTGAGCCGTTTTTCCTTTACCTTATTCCATTCGATAGCGGGGTGGAGCAGTTTGGTAGCTCGTCGGGCTCATAACCCGAAGGTCACTGGTTCAAATCCGGTCCCCGCAACCAAAAACAACAAGGGCCCTGTGTGTTTGCACAGGACCCTTTTTTATTGCGCTGTGTTGCCAGGGGAAAATGAACCGCTTAACGCGCGCCCATCCTCTTTAGAAGAACTCTTGACTCAGAGGTGAGTATCCGCTTTGCACTTTCGTCGAAGACATCAGTGATAAAGGGGATATTGGTCTCTATCTCCGTCTCTCTATTTGCGGAGAAAATGTCATTTCTCGAGATCTCGGATACCCTGAACCGACGTGCGCCCGCCATCAGCTGCTGAAGACCGGCTGCAAGTTTATCGATCAATGTCCACATCGCAATGGCACCGTAGGGAATATTCTTCATCTCATCCTGGCCGACCTTCTTCTGCACATCATAGTATCCCGCAAAGATCTCGTCCGCACTGACACCAAGTTCCTTGACGGCGGGAGGCAATTCGTCCCAGTTGCCATTCACTCTTGCCCTGCGATCAGGATTGAGCACACCTTCAATATTGGAACCCACAAATCCTGGGATCATCGCCGATCTGCCCATACAGATCAGTTTCGTGAAGGGAGCGCCCAGGGCCAGAGCCTTGAAGATATGGTCTTCACGGGCGAGGCCGCCGGCAAAAGCGATGTCGACAACCTTCACGCCCTTTGCGGCAAGTATTGCAGCGTATTCGTAAGTCTTGGAATGGAGAAGAATTGAAGGCACACCCCACGATTCCATCATGTTCCATGGGCTCATGCCGGTTCCGCCGCCGGATCCGTCGACGGTAAGAAGATCAAGCTCGGCATCGCTTGCATACTTGATGGCCATGGCAAGGGCCTCCATGCCATAGGAACCGGTCTTAAGAGAGATTCTCGTGTAACCTATTTTCCTGAGATATTCGACGGCGGTCATGAAAGACTCTTCGACCTGATCTGCCGATGAAAGATCGGTATATCCAAGCCTGCTGTGACGGGCAAAGGTCTTGATCGCGCCATGTTCAAATGCTTTCTGAACCTCTGGCCTGGTTGGATCGGGATCTACCACATAACCCCTGTCCTTAAGAAAAAGGGCATAGCCGAGATTGTCAACCTGAATCTCACCTCCAATATCCTTGGCGCCCTGACCCCACTTGAGTTCAATGATGACCTTGTCGCCGTATTTCTCAATGACATATTCCGCCACACCATTTCTCGTATCCTCAACGTTCATCTGTACTATGATCGCGCCATAACCATCAAAATAGCGCAGGTATGTATCGATCCTGCGATCAAGTTCCGGCGCCTTCACGATCTTGCCGTTCTTGATAACCGCTTCCCGGTCGATGCCGACGACGTTCTCTCCAACTACTATAGGGATTCCCACCAGGGCCGCTCCGGCAGCAAAAGAATCCCAGTATTTAGCCGCAATGAATGTGGAACCCAATGCGCCCGTCATAATGGGAACCTTGCATTTCGTCTTCACTGTATTTCCGAATTCTGTTTCGACATTGACGTTGGGGAAGATACAGTCGTCCGCTGAGTTCGAGAGTCCACCAGGGAGTCCGCTCACCCCGTAATTGTACCCCTGGATTCTCAGGGAGTTGTACGCAACTCCTATGTGCATGGTGTTGCCGCTGCCCGCTGTTACAGTCCCAAAGTCTCTTGGATAGAGCATCTTTCTACCCTTGAGGCTGGAGAGAAACGTTTCGCACTTACCTTTGCAATCTGAACGACATAATGTACAAAGACCGGATTCTGCCGGATTGCCCCTGTTGACTGTTCCCAATGCGTCGTTTGATTTTGGCCACTCGATCATGTGAGCCTCCTTGATATTGGTTATGCGGTAAGGCGTTGCCATACGAGCGGCAAGTAATTGCCATATATGGAAGCTACCGTCGTTGATAATTATGCCAACGGTCACACTCATTGTCAATAAAATAGTTTAGTTATGTCTAGCCCTCTTATTTTCTTGCCCTTTATTGTTGTAGTTGCTAGAATTAAATAACGGCAGACTTGCCGGCCGGCCTGTTACCGATTGCCGGTACATATCGTGATTGTGGAGTGAGGCCTATATGGAAGAAAAGAGGAAACCAAAGGAGCTCTTGATACTTAAGACCTTAAAGGATGCCCGGTCAGCGCTTTCCAGCATAAGGATCGCCGAGGAGATCAACCTGCTTGGGCATGAGGTCAGTGAAAGGACGGTGCGTTTATATCTCCAGCACCTGATGGCCGAGGGACTGACGATGAGCCAGGGCAAAAGAGGTCACCATATTACAGAACAGGGGCGCAAGGAACTCGAGTCCTCCGACATAATTGAAAAGGTTGGACTTCTTTCGGCAAAGATCGATCAGATGACCTATCGTATGAATTTTGATCTCAACACAACTTCGGGAAGTGTCGTTATCAATATAACAATGGTTAACCCGGAACTTTTCGCAGAAAGCATTTCCCATATCTACAAGGTTTTCAGAGACGGGTACGCCATGGGAGAACTCATCACATTTCTTGCCCCCGGGGAGAGCCTCGAGCATATTACGGTCCCTGAAGGGATGATAGGGATAGGCACGGTCTGCTCGATAACCTTGAATGGGGTGCTTCTCAAACACGGGATCCCCACGAACTCGCGCTTCGGAGGATTACTCGAACTGATCGATAAGAAGCCTACCCGTTTTGTAGAGCTAATAATGTATGATGGAACCAGTATTGACCCCCTCGAGGTTTTTATCCGGAGCGGCATGACGGACTATATGGGGGCCATCAAAACAGGAAACGGCAGGATAGGGGCCAGTTTCAGGGAATTCCCCGCCGACAGCCGCGACATGGTTGAACATCTCGGGGATAAGTTGAAAAGAATTGGTCTCGGCGGGTTGGTAACCATCGGAAGGCCGGGACAGAGCGTTCTTGATATACCCGTCAGTGAAGGCAGGATAGGGGCGATTGTGATTGGCGGGCTCAACCCGGTCTCGATCCTTGAGGAAACAGGCATCAGGGCTTATTCGAGAGCCCTGGGGGGGCTTATCGATTTCAACAGACTTTTCCGGTACGAGGAAATGGAGAGCCGTATCCAGCCTTTTTTGCATTGAGCGCTCGCACCACGTCACGTCCTGGTATATAATTACGGGTACTTGAGAGGTTTATATGAAGCCATCTCTTCCAGTAAGCACAGGCCTCCCCGGTCTTGATCTGGTATTCAACGACCTCCGTCTCGGAGATAATGTAGTCTGGCAGGTGGACGAGATAGAGGACTACCGCCATTTTGTTCTTCCCTTCGCCCGGAAAGCCCTCAAGGAGGGAAGACGCGTCGTCTATATGCGATTTGCCGACCATGCGCCCCTGCTCGATCCTCCAGAATGCACCAGGATATATTCCCTGGACGCATATACCGGTTTTGAAACCTTCACAACCCAGGTTTACAACATCGCCACGACGGAAGGGCGAGAGGTTTTCTACGTCTTTGACTGCCTTTCCTTCCTTCAGTCTGTCTGGGCCACCGATCTCATGACAGGCAACTTTTTCGTGGTTATGTGTCCCTATCTATTCGAACTGGACACTATCGCCTATTTCTCCATATTGAGACACAGCCACTCCTTCAAGACCGTGGCCCGCATCAGGGAGACAACCCAGCTTCTTCTGGAGGTGTATAAACCGGGGGATAATTATTGCGTACACCCCTTGAAAGCCTGGAATCGTTATTCGCCGACAATGTTCTTCCCACATCTCGAAGAGGGTGCTGAATTCTCGCCCATCATCAACAGCGTGGATGCCACGCAACTCTTCTCCGATATATCGAGAAGGGAAACCCAAAGTCCGAGAAGATACCTGGATTACTGGGACCATCTTTTTATGAAGGCGGAGGACCTTTCCCATAGGTCATGCGAACCGGACGAGCGTCAGGAGATGATCGATGAGCTGTGCAGGATCATGATCGGCAAGGAAACCCGAATGTTTTCCCTTGCCAGGAAGGTCTTTACTCTTGAAGACCTTCTGGACATCAAATCGAGGGTGATAGGAACGGGGTTTGTTGGAGGAAAGACCGTGGGAATGCTCCTCGCCCGTAAAATTCTCGAAATGGACAAGTGGCTTCCGTGGCAAAACTACCTTGAGCACCATGATTCCTTTTACATAGGTTCAGATATCTTCTATACCTATATCGTTCAAAATGGGCTCTGGAAGCTCCGCACGGAACAGAAAACAAAAGAAGGTTACTTTGAGGCTGCCATCCCTCTCGGAGAAAGGATGCTCGGGGGTGACTTTCCGTACGAGATAAAAGAGCAGTTCCAGCAGCTTATCGAATATTTTGGGCAGTCTCCGATTATCATCAGGTCAAGCAGCCTGCTTGAAGATGCCTTTGGTAACGCCTTTGCCGGTAAGTATGACAGCATCTTTTCCGTGAACCAGGGGTCTCCTGAACAGCGTTACGCCACTTTCGTCGAATCGGTACGAAGGATCTTCGCGAGCACCATGAATGAGGACGCCCTTGCGTACCGCCTCCAGAGGGGCCTCGACCAGCAGGACGAACAGATGGCGCTGCTGGTTCAGAGGGTTTCCGGATCCTACAGGAAACATTATTTCTTCCCCGACCTTGCCGGTGTTGGCATTTCATACAACAATTTCGTATGGAAAGAGGGGATGGACCCGAAGGCGGGCATGTTACGGCTTGTCGCCGGACTGGGAACGAGGGCGGTAAACCGCGTTGAGAACGATTATCCCCGGATAGTTGCCCTTGATAACCCCTTATATCGTCCCCATACCGCTCCTGATGAGGCACGCCGGTTCTCCCAACACAATCTCGATACCCTCAACATCGAAACGAACTCTTTTGAGACGATATCGTTTATGAACAAGGCCCAGGATGGTCTCAATATCAAGCTGGACCTCTTCGCCGTCCGAGACCCGGAGACAACGCAGAGGATGCGAGAGCTTGGCCACCAGGACAGGGAAGCATGGATACTCACCTTTGACAACCTCCTTTCCAACACATCATTGTCAGGAGTGCTGCACCGCATGTTGAAAGCGCTTGAAGAGGCCTACGATTATCCAGTAGAGATTGAATTTACCGTCAATTTCACGCAGTATAACGAATATAAGATTAATCTTCTTCAATGCAGACCTGTTCAAACCAGGGGTCAGGCCCGACAAAGGGTCAATATACCGGATCAGATCGACAGAGATAGTGTATTTATTTCCATCCAGGGACACTTCATGGGAGGCAGTATCGTTCAAGACATAGCCCGGGTTATATTCGTAGATCCGGCGGAATACAGCAAACTTAACGTCTCCGATAAGTACAGTATCGCAAGACTCATTGGAAGGTTAAACAAGCTTATTAAGAACCGCGATGATATGCCTACCTTGCTCCTGGGACCTGGAAGGTGGGGCTCGACAATCCCGTCCCTCGGTGTTTCTGTGAGGTTCTCGGAGATCAACAACATAAGTTTTTTGGCCGAAATCGCCTACATGGGCGGTAATCTCATACCCGAACTCTCCTTTGGCACCCATTTCTTCCAGGATCTTGTTGAGACAAATATCTTTTATCTCGCTCTCTTTCCTGACAATCCAGAGGTCATATTCCAGAAAGAGATACTTGACCGTTTTGACAACGTGTTCCCAGCACTTGTGCCGGAGAGCTCAAAATTCCAGAATGTTGTAAAGGTTTATGAGACGAAGGGACAACGACTCTGTGTGATGGCGGATATCATTTCCCAAAAGCTCATCTGTTTTGCGTAGGACTACAGAAGATCACTCGCCGCTTCGTTGAAAGTGAGCAGCCGTGAATATTCGTAGAGTGTCGACATGGCCCTGTTTTCCGTGAAAATTCCGGCTTCTTCCGCAGCCGCAACAGGGTTTAGACCGCCAACGACGATCATGCCAACCTTATCAATTCCTACAGGCACATCCAGAAGCGGTTGGTTCGGCTTGCCAAAGAGGATGTTCCGCCCAATCTCTTTGCGGGACATTTTTTCTGTGAGGATTTCTGCTTCCCTGATGCTCACCACGGGAATTTCGCGGAAACTGGCAAGAATTCTACCGTTATTGCCCGCAATTGCCCCGATCACATCGGTAGTCCGGCTCTTGATCAAGATCTCCAGAGGATCCATGGACGAACCCTCGTAGCTTATGAGCGAGGTGAATCTTGACGGGACCCCATCCCTGATCTCGACAACCCCCCCGTACCGTGAGGTCACCGGTATCCCCGACTTGAGAAAAATACCGTTCAGCGTGATACTGCAGACGGTGCCAAGACCCACGTATCCCCGCGGGACCTGAACGTCTCCTATCCTTTCCCCGCCTTTTGCAAAGGCAATTCTGCGACTCATCACATAGGGGGAGTCGAATGCTTTTGCCATTACCCTTACCGCATCCTTCAGTTTGTGCTCGGGAAAGAAGGATATGTTGAGGATTATGTTTCCAGTTAGAGAATCGATGTTGAAATCCGTGAGATAGGAGAGGCTGTCGATCTTACTGATGACAAATTTGATCCTTTCCGACACAAAGGCTTTGCTGACCTCACCTTTCCCTTTTTCGGTAATCACTCGTCCTCTCTTGCCCCGGATCCTCGTCATTCCCATCTGGTCGAGAAGTTTGAGGTAATAGCGGACTGTCCTCTCGGAAAGTTCTATCCCATGGTTTAAGAGTTCTCTGGACAACTCGGCGGAACCCACGACCTCCTCATATTTATCGAGGATCCGCAGTATGGTAAACATCATCTTGTTCATTGATCTATTCCTTACGTCAGGTGCTCGATAGCGTCCAGGGATTGCACCTGCGGCTCCCTGAGGAATTCGCCTTCTCGAAACACCCCTGTTTTTTCAAATATTGGATCAGGCTGGTTTTCGTCTTTTCCTAAGATACCTGTAACCTTCGCAGGTAATGAACAAACAAATGGATCTTATCCCTGATGGCTGGGGAAGAATGGTCGTTTTCCCATTCATCTTCCATCTCCTTCGCGACACACAGGATCTTGTTGATAAGTGCAGCTCTCTCTGCGCCATCCATGGGTTCTTCAAGGTCAGTCCTCATTATATCGTAGGCGGAAGTCATTGCCGTCTTAAGGGGGATTACTTTGCACAGAACCGTCATCATCACCTCGTCGTTGGCATAAGATTGCCATAAGTCCTCATGCTTGACAATCAGGGGGATACCTAATACTATCACCGGGGCGTCCACTATAGCAGGGGTGGGGGATTACCTTACAGGCTTGGGAACGCTTGACTGGAAACTCTTTGCCTGTGAATAAAAAGAACTCAGGAGATTTGCGACACTTTTGAAGGGTAGTATTCCCTCGATGAATATACGGTTAACTTGACCGTTTAGATAGCGGGGCAGGGCGCCCGTTTACGAACAACTCAGGGACCTGTCGCCAACCTCTGGAAGGCGATATAACGATTCAAGGTATAACACAGGCTATTGGGGATAAAGCCGGAAGCATTCATTTCGGGTCTGCATGAGACGCTGTTCGAGTATCCTTGCGGTGGAATAGGGGAGCTTGCACTTCGCGTCGAGACCTGTGGACGCGCATGAATCGTTCCACGCCGTTTGATAGCGGTGGTTCGCCGCCTGCAGGCATTCAGAAAGGGCCTTGCGCTTCGTTTCCATCTGTTCGCGCATTTGTTTCCTGTACCGGTCGCCCTCCTCGTGGATGCGGCGCTCTTCCTGCTCCTTTTGTTCTCTGAGGCTCCTGTTGGCCTCTTCGACGCGTTCAGCAAATTCCTTCCTTCGGCGATCGCGTTCCCACTGTTCCTCAACCATCCTGTCCCGGGCGCTCTTTTCCTCCCTGGCTGAGGCCTGGTTTCGCCACTGGCTCATTTCCTCCATCTTCTTCTCCATGCGGGCGAGTTGCCGCGACAGATCATCGTCGCTCATGCGCTTCCTGGCGATGATGTGCTGTTTCACGTCATTGATCGATACGGCGAAACCCATGCCTTCGACGCTGATGCCGGAGATCTTGAGGGAATTGACACCGATGACATCCCCCTTGAGATTGATAAGGGGACCGCCGCTATTTCCGGGGCTGAGAGCCGCATCCGTCTGGATGAACGATGCCCTGTAGGCGGGAAATGACCGCTTTGAAGCACTGATTATCCCCCTGGTGAAGGTCGTGTCGAATGAAAGTGGCGTACCTGCCGCAATCACGGTCTCTCCCTCGAAGCAGGCCGAGCTGTCTCCGAGGCGCAGATACTGATATTGACGGGTGTCGGCGGTCTTGAGAAGGGCGAAGTCCAGTTCGGGATCCATGAAGATCAATTCCACGACAGTGACGGAACCGTCCGTAAAGGCTGCCTTCCCCGTCTTTTCGCGCATGACATGCGCGTTGGTAACGATGTAGCCGTCCTTGCTGACCACGAAACCGGAACCGCGAGGGGTGCCTTCGGTGAGAATGGTGACTATCGCCGGCTTCACGCTCTTAATGATGTCCGATAGGTCTCCTGGGGCCGGGCTGCTTTGGAGGTTGATGACGTTGAAGTGTGCAAGTACGGCGAGGACCGCGGCCAGGATTGCCGAGGAGACAATCACCCCCAAAATGATCCGGCGCGATGACACATTATTGGCGGGTCTCGCCTCGGGCTCCGCCGCAGGCGTCTCCCGCGAGGTCACGGCAGCTTCCCTTGCGGCAATATGCTCTCTCAGGCACTCGTAGGCCCAATTGATCTCCTTTACATCACCCCAGGAGGTTCTGCTCGCGACAAGGCCGCGGTAAACCCGTTCGACTTCCTCAAGAGATATGTCTTCGGTGAGACCAAGGATGTTGAGGGATCGTTCTATGTCCGGGTCCATACTATCCACTGTGCAATATATTAAACGAATCAATATTTTTGTCAATATGTTGGCGAGAGTACGGGGCATTGGGATCAGGCGTCGTGCGGGGTGTTGTGTAAGAGAAGGAGACTGCTGGGATTCAGGACATGTCGGGGTTCTGAGTATCCCTTACGTAAGTTAACATAATATCCATTATCAGCACCTGTGGAGAATTAGGACACAATGGACGCATCTGTAACATATGGATACTCCAGTACTTTCCTCTACAGGTCTCCCTCTCATAACTTTATTCACTATTATCATTGACAGCGGCGTCTATTTCTCATCTAATATAGAAAACAGAATCGAGTGATCCGGTGTCCGATATTATGAATAACGATATTCAAGAGTTGTATACACTCGTTAACCTACGACTTGATAATATCGCTGAGAAAATATTGTTATCAAAGGTAAATGACGACGATGAGGTCTATTCAAACATTCTCTCGCATGTCGAAGACATCTTCATTCAAGCCGCACTCAGGATAACGGACAACAACATCTCAAAGGCTGCCAGACTCCTTGGCATAAACAGGAACACCCTGAGCAAGAAGCTCAAGGTGTCTTCGCACAACACAATGGAGATGTAAGTCTACCCCGCAACGTACCCCGCGATAAGGTCTCCCGCTTCCTTTGTCCCCATCCCCATCTTGCCTGCCTCCATAGACTTGAGGTCGTTCCTAATTGCCCTCTGAACCGAGCCCTCGATGGCTGACGATGCCTCGCCCAGGGACAGGAACTCGAGCATCATCGCGCCGGCGAGGATGGCCGCCATGGGGTTTATGACGTTCTTTCCCGTGTATTTCGGCGCCGATCCACCTATGGGCTCGTACATCGATACCCCCTCGGGATTGATGTTGCCGCCACAAGCTATCCCCATGCCTCCCTGGATCATAGCCCCCAGGTCCGTGATTATGTCCCCGAACATGTTGTCCGTCACAATGACGTCGAACCACTCGGGATTCTTGACCATCCACATGCAGGTTGCGTCGACATGGGCGTAATCCGTCTTTATATCGGGATACTCCTCGGCGACCTCGTAAAAGGCACGCTCCCAGAGATTAAAGGCGAAGGTGAGAACGTTTGTCTTGCCGCAAAGGGTCAATTTCTTCTCCCGGTTCCTCCTTCTCGTGTATTCAAAGGCAAACCTCAGGCACCGCTCGACCCCTTTGCGGGTATTGATCGATTCCTGAACGGCCACCTCGTCCTTCGTTCCCTTTTTCAGAACGCCTCCTGAACCGGTGTAAAGCCCCTCCGTGTTTTCCCTGACAACGACGAAATCGATCTCCTTCGGTCCCTTGTCTTTCAGGGGCGTCTCCACACCCTCATAGAGCTTGACGGGCCTGAGATTGATGTACTGGTCCAGTTCAAAGCGTGTCCTTAAGAGAATATCCTTTTCCAGGATGCCTGGTTTCACATCGGGATGCCCAATGGCACCGAGATAGATGGCATCGAACTGCCTGAGTTCGTTCAGAACACTGTCGGGAAGTGTTTCGCCCGTCCTCATGTAACGCTCCCCGCCAATGTCGTAGTACGTGAAATTCAAGGAAAAGCCAAATTTCTTAGAAGCAGCCGTAAGAACCTTGACCCCCTCGGCTATGACCTCAGGTCCCGTGCCGTCGCCTGGTATCACACCGATATTGAATTCTTTCGACATTACAACCTCCTGCCTTTTAATATTTGGAAACGCCTACTGGGTAATCAGGGCCTTCTTCCCGATATCCCTGCGGTAGTACATTCCCTCGAAATCGATGAGACCCACGGCCTCGTATGCCTTCATTATCGCTTCCTCGTACGTCGGGCCCATTGCGGTAACGCCCAGAACCCGCCCACCGGCAGTATGATACTGGGAACCCACTTTTTTCGTGCCGGCGTGAAAGACCATGACGTCATCCCTGCCTGCCAACGCGTCGAGTCCACGAATCACCTTGCCTTTTTCCGGCTTCTCGGGATACCCCTTCGAGGCGATGACCACACAGACGCTCACGCCTTCTCTCCAGGTGATCTCCCCCAGGTCCCTGAGCTTCCCTTCCACGCACGCCACGAGAACGGGCAAGAGATCGCTTTCCATCTTAAAGATTATGGGCTGTGTTTCTGGGTCACCAAAACGAGCATTAAATTCAATCACATAGGGCTTCCCCGCGGAGAGCATCAGTCCACCGTAGAGGACCCCTTTGTATGAAATGCCGATCTTTCGCATGGCCGCGATTGTCTTCAACATGATACCATCGCGTATCTCACGCTCGAGGGCGTCATTGAGAAAAGGTATGGGCGTATACGCCCCCATCCCGCCCGTATTCGGTCCAAGATCATTGTCGAGAAGCGGTTTGTGGTCCTGGGAGGCAGGCATAGGAAGTATTGTGTTACCGTCAGCGAAGGCGAGGTACGACGCCTCTATGCCGGGTAGGAATTCTTCTATGACCACCCTTCTTCCGGCGTCGCCGTAAATCCCGTTGACCATAAGTTCCGTGAGCACCGATTCCGCCTCGGCCATGTTTTTTATAACATAGGCGCCCTTCCCTGCACAAAGCCCGTCAGCCTTGATGACAAATGGGATCTCCTTTGCCGATATGTATTTCAGCGCCTCTTTGTGATCGTTAAAAACCTGAAAGGGAGCCGTAGGGACCGAACTGTCCCTCATCAGCTCTTTTGAAAAGATCTTGCTCGCCTCTATGGCAGCGCCGCGCGCTACGGGACCGAATATCGGTATGCCTTTTGCTTCGAAGGCGTCGACAATGCCGTCCGCGAGAGGGTTTTCGGGACCAACGACAACAAGATCGACCTTCATCCTTCTGGTGAATGCAATAAGGCTGTCAGTATCACCCGGGTTGATATCATGACATTCTGCCAGGTCGGCGATGCCGCCGTTCCCGGGAATGCAGTAGAGCCTGTCGACTCCGGCCGATCTGGAAAGCTTCCAACACAGGGCATGTTCCCTTCCGCCCGATCCTATGACAAGAACGTTCACACCAACCCCCGTGATCTATTTAGACTTTTGATAAATAATCGCAAATCGCCTTGTCATAGGCGCTCGTCAGGGAAAAGACCTTCTTTGCCAGGTAAAAACGCATCTCCTCCGTCGTGGCGCCATCGTTCTGTGTCATGTTCTCGATGATCTTCCCGTAGTCATCGGGGTCTACCGCGACGGTGACATACTTGAAGTTCTTGGCGGCGGCGCGAATCATCGATGGACCGCCGATATCTATGTTCTCAATGGCATCCTCGAAGGTGCATCCCTTGCTTACGACCTCGATGAAGGGATAGAGATTGACGACGATCATGTCGATATGACTGATCCCGTGGGTCGTCATGGCCTTCTGGTGTTCCTCGTTGTCCCTGATATTCAGGATCCCGCCATGGATCTTGGGATGGAGAGTCTTGACGCGGCCGTCCATAATCTCGGGGAAACCTGTATATGCCCCGACTTCCACAGGATTCACCCCTATCCCCTCAAGGTACTTCTTTGTGCCCCCCGTCGACAGTATCTCGACGCCGAGCTTCTTTAAGAATAACGCCAGGTCAGATAAACCCGCCTTGCTCGAAACGCTGACCACGGCACGCTTGATTCTCATGACAACCTCCTCCATGCAATATATTCAAGGAATATCCAGGTAAAGATAAGGGAAAACTACGTGTCTGCCGTTCTCTAAGCTGTAATAGTAAATGCTCGCTCATCGCTTTGTCAATATGATTTTGACAGGAGCGCAGCCCGGAAATGAGGGACTACGGGATGATGTAGAAAAGATCGTCGCCCAGAACGTAGCTCTTGACGAGCCCTTCCTCCTCCATCGCCTTCAACCTGGTCTTCGCCTGAAAATGGGAAAGACTGGTGGTCTTCACCACGTCGTCGAGGGTAAGAGGCCGTCTCTTGAGGGTCTCGAGAATAATTCCCGACCAGTCCGCCTGGGCAGGCATTTCCGCCACTTTTTCAAATGAACAGATGACCTCGCAGGCAGGACCAAAAAGTTTGCATATCGCCTGCAGCTTATCTTCCTCCAGCCTACCCGCTTTCTCATCGCTGGGAGGCCGTGTGACGGTATTGAGCTGGATCTTGTCCATACCCAGGGTTGAAACGATATGAGCCATCTTCTTCAACTCATCGGGGTCATCGTTGACGTTTCTTATGAGCATAATCTCGAGCCAGATCGGCCCGGTATATCCCTGCCGGAATTTCTTCAGCCCCGCGATGACACTTTCGACATCCAGGAGCGGGTGAGGCCTGTTGATCCTTTTGAAGGCTTCTTCGCTCACGGCATCGAGAGAGGGCAGAACGACATCCGCTTCCGCGAGGTCCGCCCTGACTTCCCTGTCGTGCAGGAGTGAGCCGTTCGTGATGACGGCAACAGGAGTCGCGACCCTCTTCTTGACCCCCCTGATCATAACGCCGAGGTCCAAATTGAGGGTTGGTTCACCTGAACCTGAAAACGTAATTATATCAACCTGCTGCGTCGTGGCTACCCTGTCCGCGACCTGGGCGACTATCACCTCGGGATCGTAAAACCTCTTGCGCAATATCTCCTTATCCGTGGTCTTTCCGGCCTGGCAATAGATGCAGTCGTAACTGCAGTATTTTGGGGGTATGATATCGACTCCGAGGGAGTAACCGAGTCTTCTTGAAGGGACGGGACCGAATACGTTCTGCATTGTGTGTTAATGATAATACAATTCCGGGGCAAATTAGAATAGAAATCCTATCTGTCTTGGGTTGACTTTTTCACAAGAATGTAATAAAAAGAAACACGCACGGGCGATTAGCTCAGATGGTTAGAGCGCTGGTCTCACATACCAGAGGTCGTTGGTTCGAATCCAATATCGCCCACCATTCGAACCCTTGGGGGCACGATGTCAGGACATAGCAAATGGAGTTCCATTAAGGACAAAAAAGGCGCGGCGGATGCCAAGCGCGGGAAGATCTTTACAAAACTGATCAGAGAGATAACGACCGCGGCACGGATAGGCGGGGCTGACGCCGAATCTAATTCGCGGCTTCGCGTTGCTGTTGACAACGCGAAGGCTGAGAATATGCCGAAGGACAACATCGAACGTGCCATTAAGAAAGGAACCGGCGCGCTCGACGGTGCTGACGCCTACGAGGAATATAACTATGAAGGCTATGGCCCGGGCGGCGTCGCCATCCTCATAGAAACCCTCACCGACAATAAGAAACGCACCACGGCGGAGGTCAGGCATATCCTTTCCCGCCTGAACGGCAATCTGGGAGAGGTGGGATGCGTCTCCTGGCTTTTCGGCAAAAAGGGCTTCATGGCATTTGACAAGAAGGTTGTCGATGGCGACAGGATCATGGAACTTGCACTTGAAGCTGGCGCTGAAGATATAACCGATGATGAGAATGAGATAGAGGTCTATACGGAGATATCCAATTTTGAGAACCTCAAGAAGGTCTTTGAGGAAAATAAGATACCTCACGTTGTTGCCGAACTGAGCATGGTCCCCCAGAATTATGTGAAGCTCGAGGGAAAGAATGCGGAGACGATGCTCAAACTGATGGATGCCCTTGAAGATTCCGACGATGTTCAGAAGGTCTATGCGAACTTCGATATTGACGCAGCTGAGATGGAACGGCTGACAAGCTGACGGATATTTGCCCGAAGAATTACGAAACCTTTATCCGTTTAACCTCACCGCTCTGACCGGTCAGTTCGATTTCTTTACCATTTAAATTGAGTTTCACACCAGCTGCGTTCCCGATGAGAAGATCGAAGTCTTCCTTTGCGTTCAGCACGATAATATCTTCGGGGTTGAGCATGAATTCCTTTTTCTCGCTCCCGTCAATGACCACGCTAACCCAGGTCCTTTCATTGCAGGTTACCATAAGCTTCTTGATATCCTGAAATTCCGGCAGTATCGCCGCTTGATCGCCAGGGGTCGTTCTCACATTCGCGGAAGCCGGCTGAGCCACCTCCCGCGAAGTAGGTCTTGAGGCTGAGCGTTCCTTGTATATCTGGTTAAGAACAAAGAAAGCGATTATGAGAACGAATATAAGGGGATAAAATATGGCGCGTCTTCGAACGCGCCTTGTCTCGTTCAGGGTTTTGTTCTTTACCGGAGCCTCCGGGACCGTCATCTCTTCGACCGGCATTTCCAGTTCCAGAACATCGTCTTTCATATCAAGGAGATGTGCATATTCCTTGAGGTAGCCTCTCACATAGACCTCATGAGGAAGCGCCTGCCAATCACCGTTTTCTATCGCCTGCACCAACGATTTCCGCAGGCACAAGGAATCCGATATGTTGACGATCGTCAACCCTTTCTCTTCCCGTTGCTCCCTAAGAGTATTACCTATTTTCTTAAGGTCTAGTGACATTTATCTGTCCTTCATACTGTTTATCGTCCAAATCCTCCTTAACTAAAGACCTATGCCTCACAAATTTCACGGATTTAGATATAATATTGTATACGTTCCGCCTTATATTTCAAGTATTTTTTTCAAGATATGACAATAAACATGCTTTTTCTGTGAGGTATGTCACTAAAACGGCGGCGTAAGAAGGTGGTCGGCGGAGTGAAAGTAGCGCCCGCCTTTAAGGCCGGGCGCTACTGGTTTTCGATAGACTACTTTATTTCACTGTGGCTCTTAAGATCTTGCCAGTCCTGATTAACATGCTCCTGGATCTGTGCGATGAGATCATCCGTCAAATGGCGGAACCTGCCCTGCCCCTTGATGTATTCGGAGACTGGTCTCAATGGTTCCGGGCTATAGGTTATTCTGTACTTTCCGTTCTCAACCTCATAAAGTGGGAATATGCCAGTCCGAACGGCAAGCCTTCCATAATGGATGGCCTGGTCGGAGGGTATCCTCCAGCCCGTGGGACAGACAGAGAGGACGTGAATGTACGCCGGGCCCTTCGTCTCCTTTGCCTTCTTTACCTTTGCCAGGAAATCAAAGGGATAGGACGGGCAGGCGGTGGCTACGTAGGGGATATTGTGCGCAGCTGCTATCTTGGGCATGTTCTTCTTCTGGGTTTTCTGACCGAAGCTCTTCTTGCCCGGAGGGCTCGTGGTAGTCATCGCGCCGAAAGGAGTCGATGAAGAGCGCTGAATGCCGGTGTTCATGTATGCTTCATTGTCAACGCAGATATAAGTAAAGTTGTGCCCTCTTTCCATTGCTCCGGAGAGAGCCTGAAGCCCGATATCAGTTGTTCCTCCGTCACCCGCTATGGCGATGACATTGATGTCCTTCTTGGCGATCTTCCCCTTTTCCATAAGAATGCCTATGCCCGACTCGATGCCGGAGGCTACTGCCGCCGCGTTCTCAAAGGCAACATGGATCCAGGGTAGTCGCCACGATGTCGTTGGAAGGGGTGTCGAAATGATCTCCATGCACCCCGTTGCCATGGCAATGATGGAGTCCCCGCCGAAAACCTTGAGGCCCAGCCTCAGTGCAAGGATCTCAGCGCAGCCCTGACAGGCCCTGTGTCCCGAGGTTGCGTATTCAAACTCAGGATTATCCGTATATCGCTCAAGACTTTTCATTCTCATGATCTCACCCCTATTACGCCGTAATTCTTGTTGTCAGCATGGGATACCTTTGCTGAAGAAACAACCTGTTCGTACAAGTCCATCAGCTCTTCGGGTTCCACATCCCTGCCACCGAGGCCGAATATGAAATTCTCGAGCTGGATCCTAAGCCCGTTGCTGATGGCCAAGCTCGCCACTTCATTGAACAGCGGACCGTTCATTGCGCCGCCCGGCATTACCCGCTCCAGTACGGCGACTTTCTTTTTATCCTTAAGGACTTCGAGAAGCTCTGCGTCCGGGAAAGGTCTGAAAAGCCTCAGGGAGACGAGGCCAAGTTCCTTACCCTGCTCCTTCAGATTGTCGATCGCGGTCTTGATGTTCTCGTTTATGGACCCCAGTGCCATGAAGACCGTATCGGCCTTCTCCACGTTGTAGGTTTCGACTATGTTGTATGCTCTGCCGAATTCCTTGGTGAACTGGTCCATAACCTCCTTAATAACGCCTTTCGAATTCCGAATGGCCATCTCCTGGGCGTACTTCGCTTCGGTGTAGAGCTCCGGCATAGCATAAGCGCCCATTGTCACAGGCTTGTCCGGGTGAAGTGTATACAAGGGGTTGTACGGAGGCAGGAAACGATCCACGTCCTCCTGTGACGGAAATTCTATGGGTTCAATGACATGGCTCAAGGAGAACCCGTCCAGATTTACCATGAGGGGCAGAAGCACCCGCCTGTCCTCAGCCATCTTGAAAGCCATGATGATCGAGTCCACGACCTCCTGACCATTCTCGCAAAAAAGCATGATCCATCCCGTATCGCGGGCCGCCATGATGTCGGAATGGTCTCCCCAGATGGACAGCGGAGATGACAGCGCACGGTTGACAGAGGCCATCACGATGGGAAGCCTCAGACCGGAAGCTATGAAAAGGATCTCGTGCATGAGTTCCATGCCCTGGGAACTCGTTGATGTGAACGTCCTGGCTCCGGTGGCGCTGGCGCCGACACAGGCGGACATGGCTGAGTGCTCCGACTCGACGTTGATATAGGCGGCATCGAGTTCACCGTTGGCGACTATTTCAGACAGATGTTCGACTATATGTGTCTGAGGCGTGATGGGGTAAGCGGCGATTACCTCCACGCGGGCGAGTTTGGCCGCTTCCGATGCCGCTATCGAAACTTCCATACCTGTCTTTATGCTCATCGTTCCTCCTCAACCATTGTAATGGCGACCGGTTTGCATTCTTTCGCGCAAATGCCGCAACCCTTGCAATAGTCCAGGTCCGCCTCATAGAAGCCGTCATCTCTCTGGCGGATGGAGGCGTCGGGGCAGAAGAGCCAACAAAGACCACACTTGGTGCATTTTTCCCAGTTCCAGACGGGTTTGGAAGAACGCCAGTCTCCGGTCTTATACTCCATAGCGTTTCCAACCTCTTCAATAACACAACCTACTGTTAGTTCATGCCACTTGTATTGATCCATAGGTTTAGCCATAGATCCCCCTTGTAATTGAGAATATAGAGCCGTGTTGATTTGTTTCAAATGCGAATCGATATGTGAAATATTGAACAAAATGGTTCATATAAAGTATTTGATATTAAAAGTGGTAGATGATAGCACATTTCGTTCTTCCAATCAATATCATGTTTTATAGTGGATAATGTGAAATTCCGTACATACCACTTCCGATAACGCCCCGTCACTAAAACATAATAATATTGACAAACCCTCCGGGTATATTGGAATCTATATATCATTTAAAACCTTTTGGGGGGTGCGGGCATGCCAATCTATATTATGATCAGCACGTTAACGGATGAGGGACGGAAGACCATCAAGAAGCATCCCGAGAGGATCGAAGAGGTCAACAGGGAGATCGAGAGCATGGGTGCAAAGGTTCTTGCCCAGTACGCGGTTCTTGGCCAGTACGATTTTCTCAATATCCTCGAGGCCCCCAATAACGAAGCGATAGCAAAGTTGTCGATAGAACTGGGTTCCAGAGGTACAATACAGATCATAACCCTTCCCGCGATACCCGTTGAGGACTTCATCGCGAGAATGGTTTGATCCCGCTTGCCGCGGCAGATCAGCTAAAAGTCATATTGGCAGAGCAATCTTTCGATTGACAATCGTTCGGGGATGACCTTACATTAGAACCGTGAAGACCATTACATACAAAGATTCCGGCGTAGACATAGCCAGAGCGGACCGTCTCATCGACGACCTCAAGGGCCGCATCAAGGCGACTCACAACGTGAATGTCCTCAACATGATCGGTGGTTTCGCCGCTCTGACCGAGGTTCCCAGGTCCTACAAGAACCCGGTTCTCGTCAGTTCTACCGATGGTGTGGGCACCAAGCTGAAGATAGCTTTTTCAGCCGGTAAACACGACACGGTCGGTATCGACCTCGTCGGCATGAGCGTGAACGACATTCTCACTCTCGGAGCCAAACCTCTCTTTTTCCTTGACTATTATGCGTGCGGAAGGATCGATGAGAATGTATATCCTTTCGTTGTTGGCGGGGTCTGCGACGGATGCCTCCAGGCGGACTGTGCCCTTGTCGGGGGAGAAACGGCCGAGATGCCCTCTTTTTACAAGGACGATGAATACGACCTGGCCGGCTTTGCCGTGGGCGTCGTGGAAAAGGATTCTATCATCGACGGCTCCACAATAGCGCAGGGCGACGCCGTCATTGGCCTTCGCTCCAATGGCCTGCACAGCAACGGCTACTCCCTGGTAAGAAAACTCCTTTTCGACGTGAAGAACTATCGTATTGACGAAGAGGTTCCGGGAATACCGGGAAAGCTTTTTGAAGAGCTCCTCAAACCGACGCGGATCTATGTGAAGCCCGTGCTGGATATCGTCAACCGCTTTGCCGTAAAAGGTATGGCCCACATAACCGGTGGAGGCCTCCCCGGCAACATCTCGAGAATCATTCCCGACGGCCTTTCTACGACAATCAGCATTGATCCCCAGAAAGTCCCGCCGATCTTCAGGGCCCTCATGGAGGCCGGCAATCTCGATATCAATGAAGCCTGCACTACCTTCAATATGGGCACGGGTTTTGCCCTGATCGTCAACGACAGCGATGCCGAAGAGGTCGTAAAATCTCTCAACAACGCCGGCGAGACCGCGACGCGGATAGGCACCATCGAGAAGGCTGCGGGCGATGTCAAAGTAACGATTATCTCCTGAGAATTGGAATAATCAATAACCCAATCACAATCGACCAATCAAATGACCAAAAGGACCGACCTTCCCTTTGGTCATTTTCTTTTTGGTCATTGGTTATTTCTTTCGTTCTTGAGTGGGCATTGTTCGCATTTCGGGGTCTTCAGGCAGTACTGCTGGCATAGCGCGACGATAAGCGCGTGATATTCGTTGAAAAGGTAGGCGTCCGATGGGAGATTGCCCATAAAGAATGCCTGCACGTCCGAATACTTGTATGACCCGTCATGAAGTCCGTGGCTGGCGAGAAAACGCTTCGTGTAGGCATCAACCACAAAGATCGGCTTCTCGAGTGCATAAAGGAGGATACTGTCGGCGGTCTCTTCTCCTATGCCTTTGATGTCAAGGAGCCTTTTCCGCAGTTTGTATGTGTCATTATCCCTTAATCTTTCAATAGATGAGCAGTATTCATCATGTATAACATTAACTATATTCTTTAATCTTGCAGTTTTTAGATTATAATATCCCGACGACCTGATGTGCTCGGCCAGAATCCCCTCTTTCGCCGCATGCAGTCTATCGAGGTCCAGCAGGTTCGCGGACTTCAGGTTTGCGATTGCCTTTTCCACGTTCCTCCAGGAGGTGTTCTGGGTAAGGACAGCGCCCACGATAATCTCGAGCGCCGTGTCACCGGGCCACCAATGTCTTTCCCCGAAGGTCTTGAGGAGGATATCGAAGATCTTAAGAAGTCTTTGCCGCATTTTCCACAACAAATGAGACCATGTTCAGAGTGACGAGCGTTTCACCGACCTCGTTGGTAACGGTGATATCTATTCTGTCCACCTTCTTTCGTGAATGGACAAGCCGGGCCTGTGCGTATATCGTCTGCCCTTCCCTCGCGCTTTTCTTGAAGCGCGCCGTGGACTCGACAAGAAGTGCCTTATAGTCTAAGCTGTTCCCGCAGGCCCCGCCGACATGGTCCGCGAAGGCGAAAAGGATGCCGCCGTGGATACCGCCGAATACGTTGATATGGTCCTTCCTGACCAGCATCCTGCCGCGCGCCATCCCCTCTTCCACCTCGTAGACCTCGATGCCGAGGAGACGCCCCACATTGCAGTCATTGAATTTTTGCCGGACATCCTCACATCTGTCCATATTCATCCTACCCGCGATATTTTCGTATACCTTATCACAATTGAAGCCTGCGTATAAATAAAAGAACTCTTTGATTTTCTGGAGCGGTTTGTGGTAAAGACACTCATATACTCGTTACGGTTCAACTTGCAAGGGAAGCGAAGTGAAAATCTTCCGCTGACCCGCAACTGTGATGGGACCAAGCAACGCACGGTTCTAAGCCGGCCACTGTTCCGAGAAGGATGGAACGGGAAGGCGCGTTGGCTCTCACCTCCCTAAGTCAGGAAACCTTGGGTTGAATTCTTCGAGAAATTATCCTTACGAGGCATAAGGAGGTTCTCATGGCCCGCGTTTTCACTCTTTTTTTCCTGTACATGTTTATGTTTTCCCCGTTTTTCTGTTTTTCTGAAGAGCCGGCGGCGCACAAGCTCGACAGCATCGTTGTCACCGCAGCGCGCACCGAGTCAAAGATCAACGAAGTGCCGGCGAACATTTCTGTCATCACCCGGGAGCAGATCGAAGAGAAAGGCGCCCGGACGCTCACCGACGTCTTCAGGGATGAGCAGGGCGTCTTCACCCGAAGTCTTCTGGGCAACCCCAAGTACTCGACTATCGACATCCGCGGCTTTGGAGAGACCGCGGCCCAGAACTCGCTCTTTCTCGTCGACGGCAGGAGGGTGAACGAGATCGACATGTCCGGTACCGACCTCATGCAGGTGCCCGTCGAAATGATCGAACGGATCGAGATATACCGGGGGCCTGCGAGCGTGTTGTATGGAGACAACGCCATTGGAGGCGTCGTCAATATCATACTGAAGAAGGGTGAAGGGAAGCCGTCGGTTATCGCCGGCCTGAACACGGGCACCTATGACCTTTACAACCCCTATCTTGGGGTGTCGGGCAAGGAAGGCAGGTTTTCCTACAATGTTCTTACATCTTCATACGATACAAGCGGCTACAGGCACAACAACGATATCCGCGCCAGGGACATTCTGGGCTCCTTTTCCTTTGCCCTTCCCAGGGACTTCACCATAGGCGTAAAGGCCGGGCACCACAGGGATACCTACGGCCTGCCCGGATCCCTGACCCAGGCGGATCTCCTCACCGGCGCATACGGCAGGAAAGATTCGAAAACCCCCCTGGACGAAGGCAATACCGAGGACAACTTCATCGATGTCGAGGCATCGGCAAAGCCTTACGAAGCGGTACTTCTTTCCCTGGGCGCAGCCTACCGAAAGAGGCACACGTCATTTCACTACGACATGTCGGGCACCCCCTGGGATTCGATGAGAAGGTTTGAGACGATGTCGCTCACACCGAAGATCACCGTTAAGGAGGATCTTTTTTCACTGAAGAACACCCTTGTCGGCGGGATCGATTACTATTTTTCCCCCAGTCGAAGCAACGACCTCGGCTCGGGCACCGATTCCGACACCAACATTAACAAGACGGAATACGGTTTTTACATCAACGACGAGATACATCTCCTGAAAAACCTCCTTTTCAGCGCCGGTTACCGCCTGGCCAAGGCCAAATACGATATCGACTATACCGACAACACGGGATTCCTGGCACCTATCAATGATTTCGTAAAGAATGAAAAGGAAGCCTTCCGGGTGGGACTCAACTTCATTATCCCCGAGAAAGGGAACGTATTCGTCAACTACTCGAAAGGCTTCCGGTTCCCGGCAACGGACGAATACTTCAGCCCCTTTGCGACGCCCCCCATTAACGAATCCCTGGAGCCTCACACGGTAAAAGAGATCGATCTGGGCGTCAGGTTCAATTTCACGAGGGACATCGGCGCCAGCGCCACCGTCTTTTCCGGCCGCCACAAGAACGAGATATACTACAACCCCCTCACGTTTACGAACTCCAACTATGACAAGACAAAGCGTGAGGGCCTCGAGGCTTCTTTCTTCTGGCTTATCGTCCCGAGCCTGAGGGTCGATCTCGGGTACACGTACATGGAGGCAAAGTTTGACGGAGACGACCTCGACGGGAACCGGGTCCCCATGGTCCCGAGAAACAAACTGACCGGTGCCGTCTCCTGGGCCATCCATGATCTCACACTCACATTCTCTTCGCTGTACACCGGTAACCGCTACATGACGAGTGATGTGAGAAACGCCTATCCCGCCATGGGCGGCTTCACCCTTTATGATCTCACGGCGGTCTACGCCTGGAAGGGCCTGAAGGTGACGGGCGGGATAAGGAACCTTTTCGATAAACAATACAGCGAATATGCTGTTGTCTCCAACGGGACGGGCGCGAAAAACTATTATCCGTCAGCGGAGCGGAACTATATACTGGGGGTGCAATATAACTACAAGTTCTGAGGAAGCTCTATCTGCCGAAAGTACAATATTAATGTTAAGGCAAGTGCTCCGGAAGGTCTTCTCCAGCTTCAGGCCCCAGGGCGTTCTCTTCTCCGGCGGCCTGGATTCGTCCATAGCCGCCGCCCTCTCCGGATGTAAAAGAGGCATCATAGTGACCCTTGGGGCAGATAGTCCCGACCTGAAATATGCCCTGGAGGCCGCCGATGCGCTGGGCATGGAGCTTATCCACAGGGCCGTGCCCGTTGATGAGGCACTGGCCGCAGTACCGCAGGTTGTTGCGATATTGCAGAGCTTCGACCCCGCTGTTCCCAATGACCTTGCCGTCTACTTTGCCCTGAAGGAGGCGAAGTCGATGGGTCTTGGGTCAGTCATGACCGGTGACGGATCGGACGAGCTTTTCGGCGGTTATTCATATATGGCGTCAATGGAAGACCTCGACGGATACATCCGGGAGCTTTCAGGTGTCATGAGTTTTAACTCGATACCCCTCGGCAGGCACCTCGCTATAGAGGTGATGCAACCCTTCCTGAATAAAGAAATCCTTGATTTTGCCCTCGAGATACGGGGAAAATGGAAGATCAGGGAACAAAACGGCATCGTCCACGGCAAATGGGTCTTGAGGCGTGCTCTTGAAGGTCTTCTGCCCGACAGGATCCTCTGGCAGGGCAAGAGGCCCCTTGAAGTGGGGTCTGGGATGACGCAACTTAACACCATACTGGACGCTGCCATATCGGATAAGGAATATGAGGACAAGAGGCGCTCATACAGTGTGCGTTTCTACAACAAGGCGCACCTTCATTATTACGAGGTGTATAGAAAGATGGTCGGGGATGTCCCGCGCCCCGGACAAGACGAAAAGGCCTGTGAAGGATGCGGCGCCGGAATGAATAAGGACCGCCGTCACTGCAGGGTATGCGGATGGATCGAGGGGAGTGTTCTATGACAAAGGGTCCTGAGAATGTATTCTGTTCCTGGAGCGGGGGGAAGGAAAGCGCCCTGGCGCTCCACCGAGCCCGACGGTCGGGGTTCGCGGTAACGCGGCTCATCAACATGGTGACGGAGGATGGCACCCACTCCCGCACGCACGGCCTTGAAGCGGACCTGCTTTCCCTTCAGGCTGAGGCCATCGGCATCCCCCTTGTGCAGCGCAGGACGACATGGAACGGGTACGAAGAGGAGTTCAAGAAGGCGCTTTCCGCCTTCCGTGATGAAGGGATATACCGGGGAATCTTCGGCGATATCGATATGGAAGAGCACAGGGCGTGGGTGGAAAGGGTCTGCTCGGAATACAAACTGCGCCCTTCCCTTCCCCTGTGGCTTGAAAAAAGGGACGACCTCCTTTCGGAGTTCATAAATGAGGGTTTCAAGGCCGTCATCGTCACCGTGAACCGGCGCTATCTCGACGATACCTGGATCGGCAGGGAGATAGACGGGGCGTTCGTCAATGACCTCAAGGCCCTTGGCGGCGATGTTGACCTATGCGGCGAGAGGGGCGAATACCACAGCTTCGTCTACGACGGCCCCATCTTCCGCAGGCCCGTCCCTTTAGAGAGAGGGAACATCCGGTCGACAGAAGAGTATTTCTTCCTTGATATCAAGGCGCTCCCCCCGAGGGAAGACATATGATCCCCTCTTTCTCAAGAAAGATGCCCCGGCCGCTGTCAGTCCTCGCCGCCATAATCATCCTGTGTCTTGCCCTGCCGGCATGGGCCGAAGGGACACAGAAGACGGCGAGATCCCTTCGCATAGTCTCCCTAAGCCCCGCGGTCACGGAATCGCTCTACCTTCTCGGACTGGAGAAGAGCATTATCGGCGTAACCACTTATTGCAACAGGCCCAAAGAGGCAGGAACAAAGGAGAAAGTGGGCACCGTCATGCAGCCTAACCTGGAGAAGATCCTGAAATTGCAGCCCGATCTCGTCCTTGCCATGACCCTCACGGACCCGAAGACCATACAAAAGATGAAGCAGCTCGGACTCAATGTCGTCACCTTCACCATAGCCGATACCTTTTCCGGGCTCTGTGACGCCTTCCTCCAGATGGGCAGGGTCACAGGAAGGTCCGAAGAGGCGAAGCGCCTTGTCGGTATCGCACGGTCACGTGTTGACGCCATCAAGCAGAGAACGGCTTGTCTGTCCAGGCCCGGGGTGCTCGTTCAGATAGGCTCGAAGCCTTTCTTCGTCGCGACGAGGGACGTATTCATGAATGACTTCATAGAGTTTGCCGGAGCCGTCAACCTGTTCAGGGATGTCGCCTCGGGAAGCGTAGGCCGCGAAGAGGCCGTCCTCAGAGACCCCGACGTGATCCTTATTGTCACCATGGGCCTCAGCGGCCGGAACGAGCGCCTTGCATGGAGAAAATTCCCGACGGTGAAGGCGGTGAAAAATGGCCGGGTGTACCTCATGGACTCCGACGACGTCTGCAGCCCGACACCGGTGAGCTTCGCCAGGTCCCTCGGCGATATAGCGGCGCTCCTCCATCCCCATGAAGCGACGGGGTGGAAATGAAGCGACGGCCTATGAGGGTCCTCCTGCCCGCGGCCTGTGTCTTTCTGGCAGCGGCCGCCATCACCGGTATGGCGAGCGGGTCGGCGGGCATACCCCTTCGCAGGATCCTCACGATCATCCTGAATGGGCAGGCCACACCGGAATTCGGCATCCTCATGGATATCCGGCTGCCGAGGATCGTTCTTGGCTTTGCCGTCGGGGGTGCCCTATCCATCGCGGGGGTCATCCTCCAGGGGATGTTCAGAAACCCCCTCGTCGAACCCTACACCCTTGGCATATCCGGGGGTGCGGCCCTGGGCGCGGCGTTGTGCATCATCCTGCAGCTCCATTATATCCTGCCCGTGACGGCCCTTCCCCTTTCGGGGTTTCTCGGGTCCTGTCTCGTCATCCTTCCCCTCTATTTCCTGAACATGCGCCGTACCGTCCTGAGGATGCAGGGCATTCTGCTCACCGGGGTCATGATGAGTTTCATCTCCTCGTCCCTTGTCTTCCTTATCTTCGCCATATCCAAGACACAGGAACTCCACAGCATCGTGTTCTGGATCATGGGGTCCCTGGAAGAGCCGAGTTGGACGCTCATCCTTGTGCTGACAGCCATCGTTGTTGCCTGTCTCTTCGTCTCCTATTTCTTCGCCTCCGTCCTTAACGCCCTGTCCCTCGGGGAGGAGGAGGCGGTCCATCTCGGTATCGATACGGAAAGGGCGAAGAAGCAGCTTTTCCTCATGGCCTCCCTCCTCACGGGGATCAGCGTCTCCCTGACGGGCATCATAGGCTTCGTGGGCCTTATCGTCCCCCACTTTGTCAGGATAATGACGGGCTACGACCACAGACGACTCCTTGTCATATCCTTCCTCGTCGGATCGGGGTTCCTCATCTTCTGCGACACCATCGCGCGCACAGTGATCGCCCCCATCGAACTTCCCGTGGGCGTCATCACGGGTATACTGGGGGGGATCGTGTTCATTTACATCCTGGCAAGACGGCAGACGTCGGGCCCGTCGGGGGGAGGTTCCCTGTGATAGAGTTAAGGGAACTCACGTGCGGGTACGGTGAAAAGACCATCCTTCGCGAGATCGACCTTTCCATTGGAAAAGGTCAATTTGTCGGAATCATAGGCCCCAACGGATCGGGAAAGACGACGATGCTGCGGGCCATGACGCGCCTTATCAAGCCCTCGAAGGGAACAGTCCTCCTCGACGGCGTCGACATGAAGAGGCTTCAGATCGGGGATGTGGCCAGAAAGATCGCCGTCGTCTCCCAGAATATGCCTCTTATCGAGATGACGGTCAGGGAGTTCGTCCTTCTCGGAAGGATCCCCTACTACGGGAAGCTCCAGTTCTTCGAGAAGGAAGAGGACGCCGCCATAGCAGGCAGGGTGATGGAGATGACGGGCATCCTCCACCTCAAGGACGCCCTCATGTCCGAGATGAGCGCCGGCGAGGTCCAGCTTGCCTTCATCGCCCGCGGCCTTACCCAGCAACCGGAGGCCCTCCTCCTCGACGAACCGACGTCACACCTCGACATCACCCACCAGGCAGCCATACTCGACCTGGTGAAGCGCCTGAACAGGCAGGAGGGGCTCACCGTCGTGATCATACTTCACGATCTAAACCTCGCTTCCGAATACTGCGAAAGCCTTGTTCTTATGGACGGGGGGAGGATCCGGAAGGCCGGGGCTCCGGCGGAGGTGATCGACTACGAGACCATCGAGGATGTCTACAAGACCGTGGTCGTCGTCCGTCAGAACCCGTTGTCCCTGAAACCGTTCGTGATGATCGTATCGGAGGAGGTTAGGGAAGAATGCGAAAAAGGATCCTGATCCTGGGCGGCGCCCGGAGCGGAAAAAGCACCTTCGCCCTTCGCGCGGCGGCGGCGGAGGAGGGGAAGAAAGCCTTTGTGGCCACCGCCGAGGCCCTTGACGACGAAATGAAGGCTCGCATCGCCAACCATCAAAGGGAGCGGGGGAAGAACTGGCGGACATTCGAGGAGCCGGTGGAGATCCCGTCACTGGTCAGGAAATTGGGGCCGGAATACCCTATAATCCTCATCGACTGCCTTACCCTGTGGGTTTCGAACCTCATGATGCGCCAACTGCCATTTGGGCGGTATGTCGATGAGCTTATCGCGGCCATTTCGGACGATGCCCCGGGTCTGCTCTACATCGTTTCCAACGAGGTGGGCCTTGGACTCGTACCCGAGACGCCCCTGGGAAGGGAATACCGGGACAACATCGGCCGTTTGAATGCTGAGGTTGCCTCGGCCGCGACGGACGTCTATCTTATGGCAGCCGGTATCCCTATGAAGATAAAGGAGACGTAGAATTGGAAAAGATACACATTGAAGGAACTGACGAGGGCCTGCTGAACCTCGCCACAGCACGCCTCGACAGCCTGACGAAGCCCCAGGGGAGCCTGGGAAGGCTCGAGGAATTCGCGAAACGGATCGTGGCCATCACCGGCGACAGCATGCCGCCTCTTTTCGGAAAGAAGGCCATATTTACCTTTGCGGGCGACCATGGCGTCGTCGACGAAGGCGTTTCCCTATTCCCGAAGGAGGTGACAGTGCAGATGGTGCACAATTTCCTCCAGGGCGGCGCCGGTATAAATGTCCTCGCCCGCCATGCGGGTGCCGATGTCGTTGTCGTCGATATGGGCGTGGACCACGATTTCGACGACGACCCGGGGCTCATCCGCAAAAAGGTGGTCAGGGGCACGAGAAACATGCGCAAGGGTGCGGCCATGACACGGGACGAGGCCGCCCAAACCATCGAGACGGGTATCGCCCTGGCGAAGGAGTACGCGGATAAAGGGTACCGCCTCTTCGGTACGGGCGACATGGGTATAGGCAACACAACGCCATCGAGCGCCATCGCCGCCGTCATGACCGGTGCGTCGGCCGCGGAGGTCACGGGAAAAGGCACGGGCATCTCCGACGAGTCCCTGCGCCACAAGATCACCGTCATCGAAGATGCCATTGCCCTCAACAAACCCGATCCCGCCGACCCGGTGGGTGTCCTCGCAAAGGTTGGCGGCGCCGAGATCGGGGGGATCGCCGGTTTCATTCTCGGCGCGGCATCGCTGAGGATCCCCGTTGTCGTCGACGGCATCATATCGACGGCGGGCGCGATCATCGCCTGGTCCATCGCGCCCGCTGTCAGGGATTACATGTTCGCGGCCCATAACTCGGTAGAAAAAGGGCACAGTGTCATGCTGAAGAAAATAGGGCTTGAACCCGTCCTCGACATGGGCCTGCGCCTCGGCGAAGGAACGGGGGCGGCCCTTGCCATGACCCTTATCGAGGCAGGCCTCAAGATCTACCGCGAGATGGCCACCTTCGATGAGGCCGGTGTGTCAAAGGAGTTGACCTGAAACGCATGAAGAGGATACCGGCGGCCTTTCAGTTCCTGACCATCATCCCCATACGCATCAGGGGGGAACTCTCCGGGGCGGATATGTCAGGTTCGGCCGTGTTCTTCCCTCTCGTCGGCTTCCTCCAGGGAGCTTTTCTGGCGATAATCTCTTTCGTTTCCCTCACATTCCTTTCCCCCGCGGTGACCTCCATCCTTGTCATCTCGGCATATCTCCTGACAAACGGCGGGTTTCACCAGGACGGCCTCTCGGACACCTTCGATGCCCTTTCCGTAAAGTCCACCGGTGACGGCGACA
>JAQVWF010000026.1:0-1874 GCA_028698615.1 Syntrophorhabdaceae bacterium | reverse complement strand
GGGTAATTGGGGCGGTCCGAGCCGACGACATGGCATTGGCAAGGCAGCGGCTTCGTATGATCGTCGGCCGCGATGTCGACAGCCTCGACAGGGACGGCATACTGCGGGCAACCATCGAGACCCTCTCGGAGAACCTTTCCGACGGCGTAATTGCACCCCTTCTCTACCTGACCGTCGGAGGAATCCCCTGCGCGCTGGCATACAAAGCGGTAAACACCCTCGATTCCACCGTCGGGTACAGGAATGAAAGATATCTCCACCTGGGGTGGGCTTCGGCACGCCTCGACGACATCGTCAACTATGTTCCCGCAAGGATCTCGGCGCTCCTCATCGCTTTTGCCGCCGCCATTGTCTTGAGATCGCCGGAGAAAGCACTGGCCGCCCTGACCACAATGCGCAGCGACGGGTGCAACCACTCCAGTCCCAACAGCGGCTACCCGGAGGCGGCCGTGGCCGGTGCCCTCGGCGTGAGGTTGGGAGGACCCTCAACGTACGGGGGGATCATGATACATAAACCCCATATCGGGACCAGCGGCAGAACGGACTACCTCACGGCGTCCATGGAGACCGTGGGAATCATTCGCATCGCATCCTTCACCGGCTTCTTCTGCGCTGTCATAGCGATATCCCTTGGAGTGGTTCTGTGAATCGGCACGGGGGCAATATCTATGATGTGGCGCGAACCACCGGTGTTGAACCGGGGGACATCATCGACTTCAGCGCCTCCATCAATCCCCTCGGTACGCCCCGGCAGATCAAAAGAGCTATCAGGGACCATCTTCGTGACATCGAACATTATCCGGACCCCGATTCCCTGCAATTGAGAAACAGGCTTTCCGAGACCTTCAACGTCGACCCGTCCCTGGTCTTTTGCGGAAATGGGTGTACGGAATTGATATACCTTCTTCCGAGGGCGCTGCCCTTTGCGAGGGTCCTCATTCCCCAGCCGACCTTCAATGAATATGAACGGGCGTGCAGGGCCGCGCGGGCCCCATGCACCGTACTCCCCTACCCTCTTCTGGAAAGCGACAATTTCGACATCGAGCCCGTCAAGCTTGTCAGGCAGGCCCTGAAAGAGCGTGCCGACGCGGTCTTCCTCTGCAACCCCAACAACCCGACGGGAAGAACAGTTGAAAGGGCAGCTCTCGAGGAGGCGGCAACTCTCGCGGCACAGGGAGGAATCTACTTCATAATAGACGAATCATTCATTGAATTCACCTCCGAAGCCTCCGCTGTCGCCCTCACCGAAGGGAACCCGTGGATCATAGTGCTGAGGTCAATGACCAAGTTCTACGCCCTGCCCGGCCTTCGCCTCGGATGGGGCGTCTTTCCCTCCAGGGCTGCATCAGCCCTGACCGCGATGCGGGAGCCATGGAGCGTGAACGCCCTTGCGCAGGCGGCAGGCCTCACCGCCCTCGATCTCACCGATCACAGGGACCGGACGCATGTATTCCTTTCAAGACAGAAGGTTCGCCTCGAAAAGGGTTTCAAGGATCTCGGGATCGACTACGTCCCATCTCACGCAAACTACTATCTCCTGCGGTGCCGGCGGGCGCCCCTCATCATAAAGGGCTTAAAGGAACACAACATCTTGATGCGTGGCTGCTCAGGCTTTTCGGGCCTCGGGGACAGATATATCAGGGTGGCGGTAAAGCGGAAGAGGGAGAACGACATTCTCTTGAAATACATGGCCTTGTATCTTTGAGGTCCCACGGGCGCAAAACACCAGCCGCCCGTGAACCGGCAGGCAAAGCAAATTTGTATTGTACGAAAACGGCAGGTTATGCTATATAAAACTCAACGCCGACGTAGCTCAGTGGCAGAGCAGCTCACTCGTAATGAGCAGGTCGCGGGTTCAACTCCCATCGTCGGCT